>JAUTXM010000216.1 GCA_030838025.1 Acidimicrobiaceae bacterium | reverse complement strand
ATGGTCGCCACTTTCGTCGATGACGAGGACCAGGTGACCGAACCGGTCAGGTCGGCGGTGGATCCGTCGCTGTAGGTCCCGGTGGCCGTGAACTGCCGGCTGGCCCCCTTGGGGATCGTCGGCGCGGCGGGCGTCACCGCGATCGACGTAAGTGTTCTTGCCACTGGCGTCAGGCGGAAGGCGTGGACCAGCCCGTTGTGTCCGCCGTAGCCCGCGATCTGGCCGCGGTCGTTGATGCCCGCCGCGACCTGCAGGTTCCAACCCAGGGCGGGGTCGATCAGACTGTTGAGCGGGGTGGTGCCATTGATCCAAGCCTGGGGTGGGCAGATCTGGCAGCCATACGAGGCGCCGACGATCGTGCCTCCGTTGTTGATCGCCAGCGCCTGGCTGATGGCCGCGCCATCAGGCAAGCCCAGGTCATGGATCGTCCCATCCCACATGAACGCGTGCGAACCCTCGTAGCCCACGACCTGGCCCGCATCGTTGACGGCGGTACCGATACCGCTGCAGTCGAGGCCACCCAGCTCCTGGATCGTGCCACCGGAGAACAGGAACGGAGCATCGTGGCTGCCGCAGGTCTGGTCGAAGAAGAATGCGATCCCGGTTACGTCGCCCGTCGAGTTGACGCCGTGCGCCTCAAGGGTCTGAGCTCCATACGGCTCGGTGGCCAAGTCGTCGAGCTGTTGGAGGCCGACGCCGCCCGGACCGGTGATGAAGGCCCGGCCGGTGCCGTGCTCGGTGACCGACGACCCCACAATCTGGCCGCTGGTGTTGATGGCATTGGCAATGGTGGGCCGACCACCATTGGTGAAGTTTCCGATGTCCTGCAGGCCGGTCTGGGTGCTCTGGAACCCGGCCTTGTCTGACTCGCCACACGTGACGTTGGAGTAGCCGACAACGGTGCCGCTGTCGTTGATGGCGTTGCCGTGGGCGCCGCAGCCGAGGTCGCCGAGATCGGTCAGCGTCCCGTCGTGCCACCGGAATGCGGTGTATCCCGGCGTGCCGTGGTTGGCATAGCCGCTGACATCACCGGCGGCGTTGATGCCCGTCGCCAGAGATGCCCCGCCGCCGTCCGGGAAGACTCCGAGATCCTCGACGGTGTAGGCGTACGCCGGCGCCGACGATGTAAGCGCCGATGCCCGGGTCGCCGGGCGGACGACGAGCTGCACGACGACTGCGGCCAACGCCAGGACCGCCATGGTGAGCGCCCGCCGCCGGGCGGGCGCGTTGATCAACGTCGACATCGTCATTTGCCCCTTCACTCGCCCCCGGACCGCGCCCGGTTACGTGTCTTTCGCTCGGCAACGGCATCCGGATCACTGCAAATCCGAGCCCGCCCGGCCACCGAGCCAGCCGCCCGGCCACCGAGCCCACCCGGCGCGACCTAGTGGGGGACTTGGGCCTCCACCGCGTAGCCGATGATCGCCCCGACGAAGAAGATGGCCGCGATCACGATGAACCAGGTCCCGAACACCAGGCCGAGGGCGGTGAGTACCGCGCCCATAGCCAGAGCGGCGGGCCACACGCTGGCCGCGGGGAAATATCCCACCTCGACCTCGCCTGACGCGGGGACCGACCCCTCCTCGTCGTCCTCCGGACGCTGCGGCCCCTGCGCCAGCCGCCGGGCCTGGAGGTACAAAAAGCCGCACAGCATGGCGTATGCCGCCGACGCCAGCGCCAGCATCGTGGTACCGGCATCCTCGTAGCTCGTGAACCAGTAGATGGTGCCCAGGCCGCCGACGAACACCGACGAGAACAACACGACCCGCAGCTCGGTCCGCATCAGCGCACCGCGGGGGCGTCGGGGTGGTCCCGGTCCCACACCGGACGGTTGGACCGGATGGGCGGGAGGGAGTCGAAGTTGTGTTCGGGCGGCGGCGAACTCGTGGCCCACTCCAACGTCCCCGCCCCCCACGGGTTGTCCCCCACGCGCTCGCCGCGCCGCCACGTCCGGTACACGTTCCACAAAAACGGCAGCACCGCGATCGCCAGCAGGTAGGCCCCGGCCGTCGACAACTGGTTGAGGAACGTCCAGTGCTGGTCGGCGGGGTAGACGGCAATGCGCCGGGGCATCCCCCGCAGGCCCAGCTCGTGTTGGGGGAAGAACGTCAAGTTGAACCCGACGAACAGCAGCACGAAGTTCACCCGCGCCCACCCCTCGTGCAGCTTCTTCCCGGTCCACTTGGGCCACCAGTAGTAGATGGCGGCGAACACCGCGAACACCGACCCGCCGAAGAGGACGTAGTGCATGTGGGCCACGACGAAGTAGGTGTCGGTCACATGGAAGTCGATCGGCGGCGCCGCCAGCATGACCCCGGTCAGGCCCCCGATGAGGAACAGCAACATAAACCCGACCGCGAACAGCATCGGCGCCTCGAACGTCAGCTGGCCACGCCACATGGTGCCGATCCAGTTGAAGAACTTGATCCCGGTGGGCACCGCGATCAGCAGCGACATGGCCGAGAAGAACGGCAACAGCACCGCCCCGGTAGCGAACATGTGGTGGGCCCACACCCCGACGGACAGTCCTGCGATCGACAGGGTGGCAAAGACCATCCCCTTGTAACCGAACAACGGTTTCCGGGCGAACGTCGGTATCAGATCGGTGATCACCCCGAAGTAGGGCAGGATCAGGATGTACACCTCGGGGTGGCCGAAGAACCAGAACAGGTGCTGCCACAGGATCGGCGACCCACCACCGATCGGGTCGAAAAAGTGCGCCCCAAAATGGCGGTCGGCGTACAGCATGGCCAACGCCGCGGTCAGCACCGGGAAGGCCATGATGATGAGGAAGCTGGTGACCAGCATGTTC
>JAUTXM010000162.1 GCA_030838025.1 Acidimicrobiaceae bacterium | reverse complement strand
GCCTGGATGTCCCCACTCGGGGGCGCTACTGGCTCGACGGCGTCGACGTCCGCCAGCTCGACGACCGGGCCCTGGCCCGGATACGCAACCGAAAGATCGGGTTCGTATTTCAGAGCTACAACCTGATTCCCCGGACGACGGCACTCGCCAACGTGGAACTCCCCCTCGCCTATGCGGGTGTCGGTGTGAAGGCCCGCGCCGAGCGTGCGGCCGACGCCCTGCGAGCCGTCGGCCTCGGCGACCGGCTGCAGCACTTCCCGAACGAGATGTCGGGCGGCCAGCAGCAGCGGGCGGCGGTCGCCCGGGCCATCGCCACCAATCCCGCCCTGATCCTGGCCGACGAGCCCACCGGCAACCTCGACAGCGCCTCGAGCGTCGACATCATGGAGATCTTCAGCCGGCTGAATGCCGAACGACGCACCGTGGTACTCATCACCCACGAGAACGACATTGCCGCCTACGCCAAGCGCATCGTCCGCTTGCGCGACGGCGAGATCGTCAGCGACGAGCGCGGCCGCCCCGTCGGCCCCCAGGCCCAGGCCGCGTCGTGAACGTCGTGGAGAACATTCGCATCGCCATCCGCGGGATCGGCGCCAACAAGCTCCGGTCGGGCCTGACCGTGCTCGGCCTGCTCATTGGCGTCGGGGCGGTGATCATCCTGGTGGCTGTCGGGAAGGGTTCGTCCACCGCGGTCCAGAACCGGATCAAGAGCCTGGGGACCAACACCATCACGGTGATCAACCGAGGCCGATTCGGCGGTCGGTCCACGACCGGCACCCAGTCCCGCCGGGTCACCTTGACGATCGCCGATGTCAAGGCGTTGTCCGACAAGTCGGCCGCCCCCGACGTGCTGACCGTGTCCCCCGTCGTCTCCTCCAGCGTGACCGCGACCTACAGCGGAGCCACCTACAGCGTCACGGTGACGGGGACCACGCCGTCGTATCTCGACGCCACCGACTACCGGGTGCAGGCCGGGCGGGCGATCACCGACGCCGACGTGACCGATCGCAGCCGGGTGGTGGTGTTGGGTCAGGACGCCGTGGCCAACCTCTTCACCGCCGGTGTCAACCCGATCGGCCAGCGGATCCAGGTCGGCAACGCCACGTTCTCGGTGATCGGCGTGCTGGCCGGAAAAGGCTCCAACGGCATCCAGAACCAAGACGCGGTCGCCATCGCGCCCTACACCGCGGTCCAGGACCAGCTCACTGGGGGCTCGACCTTCACCCAGCTGGTCGTGCAGGGAGTCTCGGCGTCCAAGCTGGCGGCGGCCCAGGCGGAGATCTCGACGATCCTGGCATCGAGGAACGACACCACCACCGCGGCGCTGCCGTTCTCGATCCTCAACCAGGGCAGCCTGTTGCAGACCTCGCAATCCAACAACCGGACCTTCACGGTCTTGTTGGGCGCCGTCGCCGCCATCTCGTTGCTCGTCGGTGGCATCGGCGTGATGAACATCATGCTGGTGACGGTGACCGAGCGCACCCGGGAGATCGGCATCCGCAAAGCGATCGGAGCGCCGAAAAGCGCCATCTTGATCCAGTTCCTGGTCGAGGCGGTGCTGCTGTCCCTGATCGGCGGCGTGGTCGGGGTGGTGGTGGGGCTGCTCGGGAGCCAGTTCCGAATCGACGGGGTCCAGCCGGTGATCGTCCCGTCTTCGATCCTGCTGGCATTTGGCGTTGCAGTTGTGGTGGGCGTCTTCTTCGGCCTCTACCCGGCGAATCGAGCGGCCTCGCTGCGGCCGATCGACGCCCTGCGCTACGAGTGAAACCGGAGGACCCAATGTCCTATCAGGATCCGACTGTCGAGTACCCCTCCGTGGCCGTGTCGCCGGAGTACGAGGCGGTCCCGCCCCCCGTGCCGCCCCGGGCGGACGACTTCGTGGACGACGATGACGAGGAGTGGGTCAACGAGGCACCCAAGGGGCTGCGGGTGGCGCCCGTCATGGCGATCCTGGCGCTGATCTTGTTCGCGGTATGCGGCTTCTGGGGCGGCGCCGTCCTGCAGAAGCACCACGACAAGTCGACCAAGACCACCAGCGCCACCACCAGCGGCCTGGCCGCCTTGGCGGCCGGCCGGCGGGGGGCTGGTGGCGCTGGTGGCGCTGGTACCGGCACGGGTGGGGGTGCGGGCGCGGGCTCGGGCGGCGCCGCCGGCCGCACCTTCGGGACGGTGTCCGACATTGAGGGGTCGACGCTCTTCCTGACCGACGCCGCGGGCAACATCGTGAAGGTAAATCTGGCCCCCGCGACCGCGATCACCAAGTCGACCAGTGCGTCGGTGTCCGACCTGCAGCTCGGACAGACCGTGACCGTCAGTGGGGCGAAGGGGACCGACGGTTCGACCACGGCCGCCACCATCACCATCTCCCCAGCGGGCGCGGGCGGCGCAGGCGCGGGCGGCGCAGGCGCGGGCGGCGCAGGCGCAGGCGCGGGCGGCGCAGGCACGGGCGGCACGGGCGGTACCGGCGGCACGGGCGGTACCGGCGGCTAGCCCGGCGCCGGCCCCCCGACCGTGCGCCATCTGCGCACCCTGTTCGTACTTCGTCTCCTGCTGG
>JAUTXM010000167.1 GCA_030838025.1 Acidimicrobiaceae bacterium | reverse complement strand
CCCGGCGCCGGTGAGGTCGGGCCAGCCCACGACGGTGATCGTGATGTCGTCGGGCAGCGCCGCGGCCAGCACTGCCGCCGTTGGGTCGGCGTCCACTTCGGCGCCCGCGAGCCGGGCGGCCACTACCGGATCGGCCGCCGTGAGCACCCGCGCCGCCAGCCACCACACTGGGCCGACGGTGAGATGACGCTCGACCAGGCGGCGGCAGGCGGGCACCAACCCCACCGGCTCGACGCGAACAACCCCCGCCAGCGCGACCACGGTCTCCCGGACCAGCAGGCCCGGATCGGCGCCTGACGCTCGGGCGACGTAGCGCAGATGCTCGATGGGGTGCACGGGCAGGACCGGGCGGTCAGCCCGCCCGAACGTGCCCGGGGGTGAACACCATCAGGTACAGGATCAGCAGGAAGATGACATCGAAGCCGGCCCAACCCAGTCGGATGCGTTGCTCCAGCTGCTCGAGCTGGGAAACCTCGGCGGTGCGGCCACCTCCGGCACCCCCATTGACCTGCACCAGCAGGTCCTTGTACTGCCGTTCGGCGCGGTGGATGAAGCCGTGCAGCACGCCCATTTCGATGATGTACAGCAGCATGGCGAGCGACAGCCACGACTGGCTCAACTCCCAGTAGCTCTTGCTGGAGAAGGCGACCAGGAGCCCGAACACGAACACGCCGTAGATGAGGAACTCGGCGACGTGGGTGACGTAGCCGTTCTCCTCCAGCAGGACCAGCTCGGCGTCCCCACCGCGCTGGCGGGCGCGTGTGCGGTACAGCCCGTTGAACACCACGGCGCCGAAACCGCCGATGGCGCAGAAAATGTGCAACAACAGCAGAAGCCGATAGAGGCCGCCATCGAGTCCCAAGCCCATGGGGTCCGACCGTACCGCCCCGCTTGGGCGTTGGGCTAGTCCCGTCGCGACGGGGCGTCGTAGCCCGAACTCTCATTTCGTGAGCCGACAGTGCGCTGCGGTACGTTGCTGGCGCCGTGCCCCGCGACCCCTCACCCGACCTCCTCCTGACACCGATTTCGGGCACGGCGCGAACGGTTGAGCAGATGCTCACCACGTTCCACCTGCTGTTTGTGGTCATTGATCCGTTCACCCACCAAAGCGCTTGGATCCTGCCCACGGCGGGCCGGATCCTTCAGACGTTCGAGCAGGCCGATGTCCGCATCGCCTGGCTGGTGACGGCCACGGCCGACGAATGCCGGCAGTTTCTCGGCCCGTGGGCCAACGACCTGATGACCTTCGCCGACCCGGAACGAGTTGCGGTCAAGGAATTGGGTCTCGAACGACTGCCCGCCCTGGTGCACCTCGGCATGGAGGGCAAGGTGGTGGCCGCGGCCGAAGGCTGGCATCCCGCCGAGTGGAAGGCGCTGACCGATCACCTGGCCAAGGTCCTCAGCTGGCAGGGCCCGAACTTCCCGACGGCCAAGGATCCCGGCCCCTTCGAGGGTTCCCCCGCCCTCGGCTAACCGACTCGTCGCCGGCCACCACGGGCGGGCGGGAACAGGCCACGACGAGGAGGATGGCCGCTGGCAGTACGAAGATCCCGACGCTGAGCATCGCCGCCAGACAGAACGCCAGGAGCAATGCCGTGACCGCCCAGGCGAGGCGACGGTGCGCCGGCCGCAGCCCCGCCACCGTGACCACCGCCAGGAGCGGAAGGGCCATCGGGACCAGGACGTGGACGCCGTTGACCTGCACCAACGTTGCGTGAGTCGTGTTCACGGCGACGGTCTCCGACGCCACCGCCGACGGGTCGGCGGGGGCGATCGACCTCGCGGTTGTCGAGCCGTACATCGGGACCACGAGGGCGGCAACCAGCAGCGCCGTGCTCCAGGCGCCCGCTCCTACCAACCACCCACGCGGCCGCATTCCAGCTATCATACGTTCGTATGTATGACGAGTCAACCCGCGACCGGTTGGTGGCTGGCGCCGTCACGTGCGTCCGCTCGAAGGGTTTGGCCGGCGCCACCTCAAGAGCAATCACGACGACCGCGGGCGCCAACCTCGGCGCCATCACCTATTACTTCGGATCCAAGGACGAGCTACTGGCGGAGGCGCTGCTCGGCGTGGTCAACGCTCAGCTGGATCCGGTGCTGCGCATCCTCTCGGGCGACGAAGGCGACGCCCGGTCCCGAATGCTGGCCGCCGTCGCCGCCCTGCTGGCCGGGTTCAAGGCGGTGCGGTCCGACGCCCACGTTTATCTGGAAGCGCTGGTCAACGCGTCGCGATTCCCCGCTCTGTCGAAGGGGCTGGTCGAACTGCTGGCTCAGCTGCGCCGGTTCCTGGCCGAGCAGATCGCCGAACAGCAAGCGGCCGGCCAGCTTCCGCTGTCCATTGACCATGTCGCCACGGCCGGCCTTCTGATCGCAGTGGCCCATGGCCTCGTGCTAAGCGCGGTGGTCGATCCCGCGGGAGCCGACCCGGCCGCCATGGCCGCCCAGTTCGCCAATCTCCTGCTGGCGGTGACGCCGTGACCTACTTGAGGATGCCGCCCCGGGTCATGGCTTCGGGGTCGAGGACGCGGTCGACCTCTGCGGGCGTCATGAGCCCACGCTCGAGCACCACCGTGCGCAGGTCCTTTCCCTCGGCCGCCGCCGCCTTGACCACCCGGGCCGCCTCCTCGTAGCCGATGTAGGGGTTGAGGGCGGTGGCCATGGCGGGCGAGGACAGGGCATAGGTGCGGGCTCGCTCGACATCGGCCTCGATCCCGGCGACGCATCGGTCGGCGAACAGCCAGCTGACCGACGCCAGGAGCCTGATCGACTCCAGCAGGTTGCGGCCCATGACCGGAAGCATGATGTTGAGTTCGAAGTTGCCCGCAGCCCCCCCGAAGGCGACCGCGGCATCGTTGCCGACGACCTGGGCCACCACCTGGCACACCGCCTCGGCGATGACCGGGTTCACCTTCCCGGGCATGATCGACGAACCCGGTTGCAGGTCGGGTAGGTGGATCTCGGCCAGGCCGCAGCGGGGCCCGCTCCCCATCCAGCGCACGTCGTTGGCGCACTTGTACAGCGAAATCGCGATGGTGCGCAGCGCTCCCGACGCCTCGACCAGGGCGTCGCGCCCGCCTTGGGCCTCGAAATGGTCCCGCGCCTCGGTCAAGGGAAGTTCGAGCTCGGAGGCCAACCGCTCGATGACCCCCGGAGCAAAGCCCGCTGGTGCGTTGAGACCGGTGCCCACCGCCGTGCCTCCGAGGGGCAGCTCGCCCACCCGCGGCAGCGCCGATCCGAGCCGCTCGATCCCGTGTTCGACCGCGGCGGCATAGCCGCCGAACTCCTGGCCCAGGGTCACCGGCGTGGCGTCCATCAGATGGGTCCGCCCGGCCTTGACGACCGATGACCACTCCTCACTCTTGGCCCGCAGCGTCCGGGCCAGGTGTTCGAGGGCGGGGATGAGGTGGTCGACGATGCCGTCCACCGCCGCCAGGTGAATGGCGGAAGGGAACACGTCGTTGGACGACTGGGACGCGTTGACCTCGTCGTTGGGATGGACCGGCCGGCCCAGCTTCTCGCTCGCCAGCGTCGCCAGCACCTCGTTCATGTTCATGTTGGACGACGTGCCCGAGCCGGTCTGGTAGACGTCGACGGGGAACTCGCTGTCCCAGTCCCCGGCCGCCACCTCCCCCGCCGCCTCGGCAATGGCGTCCGCCGCGTCCGGTCGGACCAGGCCCAACCGGGCGTTCTCGATGGCGGCCGCCCCCTTGAGCAGCGCCAGGGCCCGGATCAACGCCCGGTCGACCGGCATGCCCGACACCGGGAAGTTCTCGACCGCTCGCTGGGTTTGGGCGGCCCACTTGGCGCCGACCGGGACCCGCACCTCGCCCAGCGTGTCGTGTTCCACACGGAAGTCGCCCATAGAAACGGACGGTACTCGTCCTACTTACTTTCTAGGCTGCCAACCATGGGAAAGGTGTTCGAGGGCATCGGCTCGGCGTTGGCGGACTGGCTGCGGAACCAGCCCATGTTCTTCGTCGCCACCGCGCCATCGGACCTCGACGGGCATATCAACGTGTCCCCGAAGGGCCTCGACGGGTCGTTCGCCATCGTCGACGAGCGTCGGGTGGCGTACCTCGACCTGACCGGATCGGGGATCGAAACCATCGCCCACCTGCAGGACAACGGCCGGATCGTGCTGATGTTCTGCGCCTTTTCGGGTCCTCCACGGATCGTGCGGCTGCACGGCCACGGACGCGTCATTGTCGCCGGCGAGACGGGGTTTGCGGCCGCCGCCGAGGCGTTTCCGGCGCCGCTGCCGCCGGGCGCACGCTCGGTGATCGAGGTCGAGGTGACCCGGGTCAGCGACTCGTGTGGCTTCGGCGTGCCGCTCATGGAGCTCGTGGATCAGCGGCGGCTCCTGCCGGAGTGGGCGCAGCGCAAGGGACCAGACGGGATCGCCGATTACCACGCCACCCGCAACCAGTCCAGTATCGACGGGCTCCCCGGCTTGACCGCCCGTTGAGCCGGTGATGCCGCCGGCGACGCCTTTTCCCGAGTACTCAGGCAGGGATGGCGTCGAGCAGGCGGGCCACGAAGTCGCGTGCGCCGCCCTCGAGGTTGTTGCGCTTGATGGCCATGCCCCCGAGCACGTTGGCGCCGCGCTCCTCCATGATGCGGGTCAGCTTCGTAAGCGCCTTGCCCGGGTCGACGGCGTAGGTGATGTACACCAGGCAGCGTTTGCGATCGAGGACCGGAAGGTGCCGCAGGCGGGCGGCGCGGCCCGGGCGCTGGCCGGCAACGACGATCCCGTCGGTCCACGTGCCCACGATGACCAGGTCTGCCACCTCGAGGGCCTGGTAGTCGACGTTGGTTATGGGACTGACCGAGGCGTTGACTCCGGCCTTCGCCAGCTCCTGGGCGATCAGGTGGGCGGTCCTGCGGGTGTTGCCGGTGAAGCTCTCGTAGATGATGGCGGCGTTCATCGCCCGCTCAGCGTAGGCGGGCCGGCGGAGCGGGTGGCGCTGGCAGGGCGGGGCGGGTTGGGCGTGCGCGTTTGAGCGACCTGACGGCCGCCGAAGCACGGCGGATGGCGCTGCGGGCGCAGGGCCTGCTCGGTCGGGGCAGTCGTCCCCGCGATCCGGCGGCGGTGTTGCGCCGGCTGCGGGCGCTGCAGCTCGACACCATCTCGGTGCTGGCCCGTTCGCACGAGTTGGTGTGCTACGCCCGGCTGGGAGCGGTGGGGCGGCCCGCCGTGGAGGCGGCCTGCTGGGGCACCGACGACGCCGGCGAACCGGTGGCGGTCGAGTACTGGGCGCATGCCGCGTGCATCATGCCGATCGAGATGTGGCCCTGGTTCGCGTTCCGGCGCCGCAAGCTGGCCAACCATCCGCGGTGGGGCGGCTACGTCGACACCAACCCCGTAGTCGGCGAGGTCCTCAAGCGCCTCACGGTCGAGGGTGCGCTCACCTCGTCGGACCTGGGTGGGTCGAAGAACGGCGGGCCCTGGTGGGACTGGTCGCCGATGAAGGTGGCGGTGGAACGGCTCCTCGACCTGGGCGAGGTCATCTGCACCAGCCGCCGGGGCTGGAAACGGGTGTACGACCTGACGGAACGGGCGCTGCCCTCGCGGGTCGCGGCCCTGGGGGAACCGCCCGACGAGGAGTGCTGGCGGACCCTCCTTGCCATGGCGGGGCGGGCGCTGGGCGTGGCGACGGTGCAGGACCTGGCGGAGTATTTCCGCCTCCCGGTCCAGGCGGCGGCCAAGGCGGTCGCCGACAGCGGGCTCGTCCCGGCCACCGTCGACGGATGGGGCGGCGATGGGGCGGCGGTGCGGGCGTGGGCGGACCCGGGCGCCTTGGACGTGCTGGGAACCCGGGGGCGCCATCGGACCACACTGGTGTCGCCGTTCGACTCGCTGATCTGGGACCGGCCCCGGACCGCCCGCCTGTTCGGCTTCACCCACCGGATCGAGGCGTACACACCGTCGCCCCTGCGGGTTCACGGGTACTACCCGATGCCGGTCCTGGCCGGGGGCCGCCTGGTGGGCCGGGTCGATCCGAAGCGGGTCGGCAACACGTTGGTGGCCCGCCAGGTCAGCCTGATCGAACCATGGCGCCACGAGCAGGTGCACGCCGTAGCGGAGGCGCTGCGCGAAGCCGCCGATTGGGTCGGATGCGATGGCATAGCCGTGGAGCGTTGTGACCCCGAGCGGTTGGGACCACTGCTGAAGGCAGCGATCGACGCGAGCTGACTATGGCGGGCGGGCGTTCGGCGGGCCAGCGTTCCGGTCGGCTGCCGGTCCGGCGGACCGGCATTCAGGTGGGCGGCGTTCGGCGGGCCAGCGTTCCGGGCCGGCGGCCGGTCCGGCGGGCCGGCATTAGGCGGGCGGACGTTCGGCGGGCGGGCGTTCGGGGGGCTGCCGGTCAGGCGGGCCGACATTCAGGCGGCCGACATTCAGGCGGGCCAGTGCTTGGGCGGGCGGGGGTTCAGGATGCCTTCGCCAGGGCGCGCAGCTGGTCGAGGCTGCGTACCAGCAGGCGCTGGACGTGGGCCTGGCTGAGGCTCATCTGATCGGCGATCTGGTGTTGCGTCAGCCCGTCGATGTAGCGCAGCCGGACCATCCGCCGCTCCCGTTCGGGGAGCCGGGTGAGCAAGGAGCTGACGGCCATGCGTTCCTCGACCGCACTCATGCCTCGGTCCTCGACACGGAGGGTGCCGGCGAGGGGTCGGTCGTCGCCGGCCGGCGATGCGTCGAGCGACGCCGGCCGCCGCAGGTCGCCCGCATCCAGGGCCTCGGCCACGTCTCGGGCCGAGGCATCGACGCGCTCCCCGACCTCTTCGGGCGTCGGCGGGCGGCCCATCTCCTGGGTCAGGTCCGCAATGGCTTCCTGGCTCTGCAGATAGAGGTTCTGGATCCGTCGGGGCGGCCGGACTGCCCATGATTTGTCGCGGAGGTAATGCTTGAGCTCCCCGACGATCGAGCTGGTGGCGAACGCCGAGAACGGGACGCCCCGTGCGGGGTCGAACCGATCGATCGCCCGCACCAGACCCAATAGGGCGACCTGCTTCAAGTCGTCCGACGAGTCCGCCCACGTGGCGCGGGCGGAGTACCGGCGGGCCAGCGAGACGGCCAGGCCGTAGTGCGTCGTCAGGTAGTCGGGGTCATGGGAGCGGGTGGCGGTGTCCACGAGGAGTACTTGAACACTCGGCCCTGAGGAAACGATGAGCGTGGACTAGGAGGTTGCTGAGAGATCGAGGGCGAGCTGGTCGTCGGAGGGGGCCGGCGCTCTCGGGTCCGGCGGAGGCAGGCGGAATCCCCGGTGGCCGGTCGGGGTCGACCTGTCCCCAGCCCTTCGCCGTGCCTGTTCGACCAGGCGCCGAACCCGATCCGACAGTGCCTTTGCTTCGGCCGCAGGAAGGTAGGCCCGGCGGTAGCGGCGCTCGTACT
>JAUTXM010000159.1 GCA_030838025.1 Acidimicrobiaceae bacterium | reverse complement strand
CACCCAGACCAGCCGAGTCTGGGGCCGCCAGGCCGCGGCCACCGCCTCGAGGTCGCTCAGGTCGACGGGGCTGAACTCGAGCCCCCGGGGGCCCTGGACCCGCGCGACCAGACGGTAGGTGCCGCCGTAGGCGTCATGGGGAATCAAGATGTGGTCGCCCGGTTCCAGCAGGTGGAGGACGGCATGCTCCGCGGCCAGGCCGCTGGCGAAGGCCAGGCCGTGGTCGGCGCCTTCCAAGGCCGCCAGGCAGCGCTGGAGGGCGGTGCGGGTCGGGTTGGCGGTGCGGCTGTACTCGTAGCCCTGGTGCTTGCCGACCGCCTCCTGGGCGTAGGTCGACGTCTGGTAGATGGGGGTCACAACCGCCCCGGTCGTGGGGTCGGGGTCCTGGCCGGCGTGGATCGCCAGCGTCTCGAAGCCGTAGTCCGCAGGGCCGGAGCCGGGACCGGTGTTGGGACTGGTGCCGGTGTCGAGACTGGTGCCGGGACCGGAGCCGGGCCTGGAGCCGGGCCTGGAGCCGGGACTGGAACCGGGACTGGAGCCGGGACTGGTCAAGCGTCGATGCCCGGACGGCCCGATGCCAGGAAGTCGAGCAGGTCGGACCGGGTCAAGATACCGACGGGATGGCCGCTGTCGAGCACCACGACCGCCTGGCTCTGCTGGAGACGCGTCGCCGCCTCGTCGATCGTCTCGCCCATGCCAATGGTCGGAAGGGGCGGGTCCATGACTTCCCCGACCGGCCGGTCCACGACCGACGGGTCATGGAACGCCCGCTCCAGGAGCGAGCGGTCACTGACCGACCCCACCACTTCGGCCAGGGACAGGGGCGGCTCGGCCTTCACCACCGGCATCTGCGACACCCCGAACTCTTTCAGCAGGGCGATGGTCGCTCGGACCGTCTCGTCGGGGTGGGCGTGGACGAGAGGCGGGATCTGAGGCATCCGGCCCTTGCGGGTCATGACCTCAGAGACCGTCTCGCCGCCTGCCCGGAGGAAACCGTGATCGGCCAACCACTGGTCGTTGTACACCTTGGACAGGTAGCCCCGTCCCGAGTCGGGCAGCAACACGACCACCACTGCGTCGGGGCCGAGACTGCGACCGACGGACAGCGCGGCCCACGCCGCCGTTCCGCAGGAGCCGCCGGCCAGGATCCCTTCCTCTCGCGTGAGGCGGCGGGCGGTCAGGAACGAGTCCCGGTCGCTGACCATCACGACCTGGTCCACGATCGACGGGTCGTAGGTCGGGGGCCAGAAGTCCTCGCCAATCCCCTCGACCAGGTACGGCCGGCCCTGGCCGCCGGAATACACCGAACCCTCGGGATCGGCGCCGACGATCTGGATGGCGGGGTTGCGCTCCTTCAGGGCCCGACCCACGCCGGAGATGGTGCCGCCGGTACCGATGCCGGCCACGAAATGGGTGATCCGACCCGCGGTCTGCTCCCAGATCTCGGGACCGGTCGACGCCTGGTGTGAGGCCGGGTTGTTGGGGTTCTGGTACTGGTTGGGTTGGAAGGCCCCGGGGGTCGAGTCGGTGACCCGGCGGGCGACCGAGTAGTACGAGTCGGGATGGTCAGGGTCGACCGCGGTCGGGCAGACGATGACATCGGCTCCGAAGGCCCGCAGCAGCTGCACCTTCTCCGTGGCGATCTTGTCCGGCATGGTGAAAATGCACCGGTACCGCCGTCGGGCAGCCACCAGGGCCAGGCCGACACCGGTGTTGCCTGAGGTCGGCTCCACGATCGTCCCACCGGGCTTGAGCAGGCCGGCCGCCTCGGCCGCCTCGATCATCGCCAGCGCCGGGCGATCCTTGACGCTCCCGCCCGGGTTGAGGTACTCGAGCTTGGCCAGCAGGTGGCACGACAGGTCGCGACCCAGGCGATCGAGCCGTACCAGGGGCGTGTGGCCGAACAAGTCGACCAGCGAGTCGGCCACGTCCATCACCGGGCCCCGGTCCGAGATCGGGTCCACCTCGACGCCCGCGTCGGCGGTCACCGCCTCGTCGGTGTAAAAGGTCACCGGCAGCCCCGCCCGGTGCAACGCCTTGGCGACTTGGAGTGCCTCGGGCACCGCTCCCACCACGCCGACGGCGTGGGGAATGTGGGCCCGCAGGTCGGCGATGGTCCCCGGCGCCACCGTGGCGCCATCGACGACCAGGTGGTGATTGGCGCGGGCCAACAGGCGGGGGGGCGCGGGACCGGTACCGACGATGACGAGCACGTCCACGCTCCGAAGGGTACCCGGAGCCATTCGACGCCCGGCTACGGTCCGTCTACGCCCCCTCGCCCGTGCACCGTCGGAGCCGCAGCGCCCCTGGCATCGGCGCTCGCCATGGCATTGGCCCTCACCCTGGCCGTGCTGGCCGGGTGCCGATCTGCCGCCCCTCGACCAGCATCGGCGGGTCGGGGCCTGCCCACCACATCAGTGGGGCCAACGTCGTCGGCACCCCCGCCAACCGCCGCAGCGTCCACCACGGTCGCGCTGCCGCCTCCCCCCTACCCCGTCACCATGACGAGCGTCGCCCTCGTCGACCCGTCACGCCCGACCATCGGCCATGGGGTGAGGATTGCCACCTCCAGGACGCTCACGACCGTGGTGTGGTCACCCGTCGCCGGGGCCGGGCGGCGGTGGCCCCTGGTCGTGTTCGCACCGGGTTACCGGGTCGGTCCGGGCACCTACGCCGAGCTCTGCCAGTTCTGGGCGGCTCGGGGCTACGTCGTGGCCGCTCCTTCGTTCCCGCTGGCCGACCCCGCCGTTGCCGGAACTGCCCTGGATGAGGGAGATCTCAACAACGAACCGGCCGACGTGCGCTTCGTCATGGCGTCACTGCTCGATCCGGCCGGCCCGGCTGCGGCCATCACGGCCATCACGGCCATCACGGCCGAGATCGACCCGGACAAGGTCGCAGTGGCCGGTCATTCCGACGGGGCCGAAGTCGCCTTGGCGGTCGCCCAGCCGGGCACCATCATGGTCAAGGCCGCCATCGCCATGGCCGGCCAGCCCGTCGTCCCCCACAAGGGCCCCAATCCGCCGCTGCTGGTCATCCAGGGCGACCGCGACACGATCAACCCACCAGCGCGCAGCCTCGCGGTGTACGACCAGGCAACCCCGCCCCGCTTCCTCCTCACCCTCCTTGGCGGCTCCCACCTGGGCCCATTCTCGGGGACGTCCCCATGGACGGCGATCGTCGATGCGGTAACCGTCGACTTCCTGAACCATTACCTGGCCGGCACGGCCACCGATGACACCCAGATGGCGACCGACGCGGCCCATCCGGGCCTGTCATCGCTGCGGTGATCGGGTCCGCTCGGTTTTTCCTCGACAAACCCCCCATCCCATGTGGATTTGTCGAGGGAAAACGACGGCCCCGGGTTTTCCCTCGACAAACCCCCCGCCCTGTGTGGATTTGTCGAGTCAAAAGGATGGACCCCTTCGGCGGCCGCCGACTGGCGACGAGCGGCTGGTACCGTTGGTCGGCTCGCGAGCGGGAGGGTGACGAACGTGAAAACGTGGGCGGAAAGCACGTGGTGCAAAGCGCCAGTCCCCCGTTAGCCCGCCGGGTCGTCAA
>JAUTXM010000153.1 GCA_030838025.1 Acidimicrobiaceae bacterium | reverse complement strand
GGTGTCGTCGCTCAAGCTTGGAGGGACGGCACCCGGCAGACGCGATTGGCCCGACTTCTCGGTTCACCTGTCTGCGAAGTGTTGGTTCTCGATGACCGGCAGGCCCGAGCGGCGGGGCAACTCTGCGGACTGGCCGATACCGCAGATATCGTCGATGCCTCCGTCGCGGTCGTGGCGCGGGAACGAGGGGCAAGCGTGCTGACGTCAGATCCCGACGACCTGCGACGCCTTGATCGCCGCCTCGACGTCATCACCATCTGACCCCGCAAGACCGGAGCAACGCGCGAGTTGCGGGGTGCCCTGAACGCCGGGTGGCGGACGTCGTACGGGTGATGCAGTGTGAGTCACGATGCGTGCGGTCGAACTCGTCTTCGCGGTGGTCTGGGGGGCGTTTTGGCTGTACTGGCTCGTGGCAGCCTTTTTTATAAAGAGGGGCCGTGTTCCGTGGTCACGCCAGCTGCGCATCAGAGCGGTGATCGCCGTCATCGTGATCCTCTTGGTCCGCTTTGGAGCCTTTCGGGGCAACGGCCTCAACACGGATCCGTGGCGCGCTGGCCTCGGGCTCGTCCTCTTTACTCTCGGGTTGGCGTTCGCGGTCTGGGCTCGCGTGGAGATCGGGCGCAACTGGGGTGCCCCGATGACGCAGAAAGACGAGCCGGAACTGGTGACCGGCGGCCCCTACCACCTGGTCCGCCACCCGATCTACTCGGGCATCCTGGTCGCCGGCGTCGGCACCGCGGTGGCGCTGAGCTGGCAGTGGCTGATCGCCGTGGCCCTGGCCGGGTTCTACTTTCTCTACAGCGCGACCATCGAGGAGCGCTACTTGGCCGAGCAGTTCCCAGACACCTACCCCGTGTACAAGCGCTCGACCAAGATGCTCGTGCCATACATCTTCTAAGCAAACTCGGTCGGCGTGGCACCGGCGAGTCGGCGTCGGGGCGCCACGTTCTGGCAGAACCGACGCCGCTACCGGACCCCAGCTTCGCATCGCCAACCCCAGAAAGCGCCCGTACCCCTGAGCCTGCTTCAGCCGCGAGATTGCGCCCCTTCCGCCGTATGCAGGGGGCGCAGTACTCCCGCCCGAGAGGAAGCCCATGGCTCCGCGGAGAATGGGCAGACCCCGGAACCCTCGCAACGGACGGGCGAATCGCGGCTAACCAATTGTTGTCACAGGCCGGCATCCGAGCTCAGCATTCCGGCCGCGGCCAGACAAGCCCTTTGGCCTTGGCGACGTCGCGGCTCTGCTTCGCGACATTGCCCGGCCCAACGAGCTCGACGACGGCTCGCAGGTTCGCCAGCCGCATCCGCACACTCGCCTCGCGCCCAGGGCAGGCCGTAAGCGATCGCAGTTCTGCCGCGCCACCACCGCCGGCCCCATGGGTGATGTAGACGCCGGCAATCGCTTCGTTCCTCGTCGAGACGACATCGAAGGCCGTCCCGAGCCGGCTCCGTCATCGGGTCCGCCACTCAACTGGCCCTTGCCTCAGGTGTCTCGGCGTACACCCCTTGGGTCCGTGAACAAATGCCGGAGGATGGCAAGATCGTGTGGTGTCGGCTGCTGGGGAGGACACTGTCTCCGTCGATTAGCGGTGAGCCACTCCATCACTATTGCCCATGTCGCGCGGGTCTGTCCCGAAAGTTGGGACGGAGGCAGCCGCCCGGGCCGGGGTGCTACAGGATGGTTGGGTTCCCCGAACATTGAGATCCAGTGGAGAGACGCGTCGAATCCGCCAAGATCGACGTCCGACTTCCCGTCCAGATCGATGGCGATCTAGGACTTCCGATGCATGAAGGAACATCATTTCGGCGCCTGCCCTTCAGAGGCCCCCGAGGCGAGTCAGGGGCCACCACCGGATGACCGCCCGCCCGACGACGTCCCGCAGAGACACTGGCCCGAGGAACCGTGAATCCTCTGAATTGCCCCTATTGTCGCCCATCACGAAAACGAAGCCAACCGGGACCGTCAGGATGGGCACGTTCTCGGTGTCCGCTTCGGCGGGCAGATACGGCTCCTTGTCGGGCAGCCCATTCAGTTCGAGATTACCCGCGGAGCCCTCACTCACCCGGTCGCCACCGATGGCGACCACTCGCATTATCCGGGTGAATTTCTGGCCCGAGAAGTGGAATACGACAAAGCCCCCACGTCCAATGTTCCCGTGCCCTGACCGCACCAGGATATGGTCGCCTGGTTTCAGGGTCGGCACGTCAGCGGAACTCGGTATTCCATAGCTTCGAGGATGAGGCCCGGCGACGACGAGGAACATCAGGACGATCGCGACCGCCAGAACGACAATCACGATTGCGATTATCCGCCGAACACGACGCCTGCGGGGTCTCGTAACTTTCTCCCTCGGCGGAAGGTACACGGGCGGAGTGTAACCGTTCAACGCGCGTCAGTTTTCGGGCGTCAAGAGGTTCTGGACACTGTCCAGGGGAAACGGACAACTGTCACCTCGATCCGGCGACCGCCTCCTCGTGCTCAGGTCCCGCAACCAAAGAACGCCTTCGACGTTGACTCTCAGCCGTCCTCACGTGTCGAATGACAATCCTTACAGCGAGGCGGTCAATAAAACCCTCAAATACTGTCCGGGCGTTCCCAGGCTGGTTCGGCTCTATCGCCGACGCCCGCAGCTTCTGCGCCCGGTTCTTCGAGTAGTACAACACCCGCGGGCTGCACAGCTCCCTCGGCTACCTCAGCCCCGCCCGCTACGAAGCCCTCATCCACCAACGCGCCAACAGTCAAGCGGCATAATCCACTCAACCACCCTGTCCGTCAAAGCGCGCCAATTCCACAAGATCCCTCGGCGCTTCTGGCACGTCGACGTCGTAGTACGAACCGTTGGATGCCTCGGCACCTACCGGCGGTCCCGGGTATCGGGGCTGTGGTTTGCCGGGCCGCACCGCTTCCACATTCAAGGCACTTAGGAACGTGACCGTGGCCTTTCACTCCCGCTGCGATCACCGTCAGACATCTCATGGCCTTGACGAGGGTGGTCACCCGGCAGCGACGTCGCGACCTCTCCTTCGGGCCCCGACCATTGAACCGTTCCGGCGCTGGCAATCGTCGGCCCCTTGACCAGTCGACGTGAGAACACTCTTCGTGTGCGGACCATGGCGCCGGACTCACAGCGCCCTCCACCAGGCGAAGCTTGCCACCCACACGAGCCTGACGGTTTGGCAAAGGGGGTTGAGCCGGCCGTCAGGGTGGGTCGCACGGCGGGTCGGGTCATCCCACAAACGGCAGCGGGATTCTGTCGGGGACAGTCAGGAGTTTTTAGTGACCTTCGAGCCGGTCGTGTTCTCGAACCGTCGAGACCGGCGGGAGGATCGACGCCGGTCAGTGAACCACCTCCGAACAGAGCTCTGCATCCCGGGTCGGCCTCGGCCTAGGAGGTCAAGCGGCGAAGTCGCCGAAGGGGTCGTAGTCGAAGGCGGCCTCGCCGCAAGCGTGACTGATCTTATGGACCCGGATATTGACAAGCCGGTTCCCGAGATACGAGTCATGGTCGAGCCGAGTGCCCCTGTTCGAAGGTATCGGCGCGTATCCGGGACGGGGGTGGGTATAGATCCCTCGAACGGTGACGTCGGGGCCTTTTCTTCGAATGATGAGGCCGAACCGGCTCTTGCTTTCAGGTCGCTCTTCGAACGGGAACTGTGATATGTGGACGATGGCTCCCGGGACGAAGTCGGCTCGGTTGACGGTGTGCATGTGCCCTCCTTGGGACGCGAAAGAGCCGCCGGCGGGATGCCGGCGGCTCAGGGATGGCCAAGCCAAATAGTCGGCCTGGTCAACTTTTCGGACTACTTCAGCCCGAGACGACAGTGGACCGCCCGAGGGCGGCCCACGTTCACTGATCCCTCTCCCGAGACCGAACAATCAGTCGACGGGAGGAACCCTTCTATTCTCTAGGCATCCGTCGCTGGCTTGCTGGCCCTGACGCCGAGTTCTGTGCGAACTAGCGTCTCAGAAGAGGGCGAAATGAAGCGCCGGTCCCGCGGTTCCTCGCCGGGTTGCGCAGTTTGTTCGCCTTCGATCTAAGCCGCTGGGCGTACCGTCGCCCCGGTGATCGAGCGATCCCCTGGTGGTCGGCGCCGAGTTCGGCGCGACAGGCAGACTCCTCTTGGCGAAATCTTCGGTTGCATATTTTCGATTCAATCGAACAGCCGGAGTTGTGCGATGGGGTCCCGCCGCCCAGGGAGCGGCAGGAGACGTCGCCCATGGTGGCACTACTTTTACCCTGCAGTCAACAAGTTGATAAGTGACTAAAGCCGCGTCTCGTGCCGTATTGGGACATATATATTCTTCGTTGACTCCGCGTTTGGGAGTGACCCGCGTTTCTGACGGTGCCGTCGCACCATTCTGGCCCTCTCGAGCGGAGGATCGCCGTCTGTCATGCCGATGTGCAACCGGCGCACTACGTGGCTCGCTCGGGTCGTGGTGTGCCCACTGTCGCCTTCGATCACCCGACGTCGTGGCCGTACTGCCACACCGGGAACATGGTCCATCCGCCAGCCAATGCCGTCAATAGAAGAAGGCCGAAGCGACCTCGGGCTCTGGCTCACCGCCACCACCGCGCCGGACGGCCGGCTCACCGTCCAAATCGACGATCTATTTGTCCCTTGACAGGATCACCCACCTAACTACAACCATCACCACCGTCACTCCGGTATCGCGCTGCACACCCCGGCGTCGGTCCACTAAGGGCACTGCAGAGTTGATCCAAGCCAGCCGAGCCGAAACCCTCGACATGCCTATGCCGCCAACCCATGCCGATTCGGCAACCGGCGTCCCAGCCCACCGAAGGTGCCCATCGCAGCATGGATCAACAATCCCACCATCGAGAACGACGCACAGGACAAATCCTGACCATTTGTCTCAAAAGCCTTGACAGGTTCCGCCACGCCGAAATGTGCTGACTATTCCGCCATCAGGGCGAACTGGATTGGGCGCCGTGAATCCTTTCCGGTCCCTGCCAGGATACGAAACGACCGGGCCCCCCTGGGCCGGTCGTTTCGTATATCAGCGCCGACGGTTAGTTGAGAGTTAGTGCGGCGGCCTCACGCCTGGCCCTGGCGGCGGGATTGGCACATTCACCGACCAAGCGTAGGTGCCAGTCCCCAATACCGTGGCGCATGGCAAGGACTGGTCGGTGGCCGACTGGAGGAACCTAGCCGAGGTTTGGCAATCAGCGTAGAGCGTCGCCGTTCCCGTGCCGCTGGCCGTATAGGACGAGCTTCCAGTGTCGTTGACCGAGGTCTGCAGACTGCAGCCCACGCCGATGCTTGCGCCGGGCGAAAGCGTATAGCTAAGGGGTTGGGTCGAGGTCAGGCTCTCCGGTGCGTTGCAGGTGAACACATAAGCGTCGGTGACCCCATTGAATAAATCCCCACCCCTGAAGGCGACCACGAGGTTTGACTGGGTGACCTGCGAACAGCTCGTGATCTGGGCCTTCAGGTTCAGCGTCAGGAACTGCTTGGTCATGGGGTCGGGGTTCTGGGGCACGATGGTTGCGCACGGTCCCGGCTGAAGAGGCGGTGGCGGTGTGCCTCCGCTGGCCCCGGCGGCCGAAAGGCCAACCGACGTGAACAAGACGACGGCACCGACGAATCGCCACAGGCGCACCTGCATGAGTCGTACCTCCCCATTAGCGCTCCCGGAAGGGACGCTTCGAGGCCAGGATGGTGCACCACAGGTGCCATCGGACATCGGACATTGGTCGTACGACCCTTGCCGGCGAAGAACTAGTCAGACGAGATCATGGCGGCTCCCAGGCGGCTCTTGCAGCGCCGAGACCGGTCCCGACCATCGGGTATCGCTTCGAGGACCGCTGGTCGCGGGCGAGCAGAACGCCTTGGCCACGCGGTGACACGATCTGTCGGTCGTCGCGAACGCCACCGACCTGTCGTGTTGACTTGAAGAACGGGTGGTCCAGAATGCGGAGTGCGTCACCGAACCGGCTTAAAGACGCGCGAACGTGGCTCTGTGTTCTGGTCGAGACCGGAAAACATTGGTCAGACAATTGGAGATGATGGTGTTGCGTCGGCCATGCGCCCATACCCGGCGTCGATCTGGGCTTTGGACTGGTAGACCAGGATCAGTTGAATGCCGATCCCTGCGCAGGTCGAGGCCAGCCCCGGCAGGTTCGACAGCGGCCAGTTGCCGGCCTCGTCGACCACGACCAGCACCGGGCCGATCGGCTCGTTCGACTTGCCGACCCGTTCGTAGCTCTGCTCCATCAGGTCGCCGAGCGGCCGCCCAGCACCGGCGCCAGCCGCCCCGCCTCGTGCCGCGGGGCGCACGGGTAAAGCGTGTTGGCGCTGCGCCTCCGTGTCCTCCCTCGCCTCCTTATCCGCCGCGTCCTCGGCGTTGGGCCCCTCGGCCGCTCCGTCGCCCAGCAGCCACGCCAGGTCGATCGGGGTGCCCTTTGACGAGCCGGCCACATCGGCCAGGCCCAGTTCCCCGTGTATCGTAAATGGCGGGGCCAAGCGGGGCGGGGGGAAGTCGGGCTAATGGTGCGGTCCGGATCGGCGACGTAGCGCTTGCGTATGCGTGACTGGGAACACTTCCGTGCGGTCCGTGACACCCTGGAGGTGGCGTTTCGCGGCTCCCGGGCTGATCTGGAGCGGGTCACCGCCCTCCGTCTTCAATCCGCGTTGGTATTGATTTTTCTGGCGGGCCGATGTGTCCATTTGGCCCAGGCCGGGGTCGATTTAGTCCTGGCCGGGGGTGCTTATACCAACGTGACGATCGCGGTCGGGCTTGGGGCTGCATGTGCGGTCGAGAGCGTCATTTTGGCTGTTGTGACCCTGCGGGCCGGTCGCCTGGTACGCGCGGCTCTTCTCGTTGATGGCCTCTTTGGGATGGCGGCCTTGGTGGCGATGTCGGTGGCCACGGTCGCCACCCGGGGTCGGGCAGGCTCGCTGAATTGGATGTTGCCGTATACGGTGGGAACGGCTGCGGGTCTGGGGCTTGTCGCAAGTGGTGATCTCGAGACAGGTGCGCCGAGGGGACGAGGGCCCGGTGCGTGGTGGCGAAGATCGACGGCCAATGGCGCGATGCGGCGCGGGGGGACCGACCGGCTTGCGTCACTGTGGCCGCCTGTCCTGGCACTGGTGCTGGCGGGTGCCTATTTGGTGTCGGTGTCTGTCCCGCAACGTCTGCCCGATGAAGGCGTGGCGCAGATTTGGGGAAACGCCGCCAACTACCCGCTGTTCTTCGCGGTCGCGGCACTGGCGATGTTTGTGCTGCGACGCCGGTTGGCGGTGATCGCGTCCCGAAACGCCGAGGTGACCCAGGCGGCGGCGAAGTTAGCTCACGAGGCGCAGTGGCGTGCCGTGACGGTCGACGTGTTCGGCCCGGTCGTCGATCTGTTAGACCGTGTCGCCGATCTGGGCGCCGGCAAGGTGCCGGTCTCGGTGCGAGACGAGGCCGGCCGGCTGATCTGGATGATCGAGGCGGTACGGCCCCTAGAACGTGACATGCCGTTGGACGCAGCGCCCTCCAGCGGCAATACGATCGTCACCCCGTGAGCGTTGTCGTGCGCCTAGCGGTCGTCGAGGACCAGGCGTTCACTCGCGAGGTGACCGTTGACCGCCTCCGCGGCCACTACGGCGATGCCGCCGTTGTCGAGGGCTTCGCCAACGTCGAGGAGCTGGAGGCGACGTCGGGTGGTGGTTTCGACGTCGTGATTTTGGATCTGCAGCTGCGCGGGGGGACCCTGGAGGGAGCCGACGCGGTCCGGGCGCTTTCCCGCAATGCCAAAGTGCTGGTGTTCTCGGGGTTGGCCAGCGGCGAGATGCTGGCACGGGCCCAGGCGGCCGGAGCGTGCGGTTATGTGGGGAAGGACACTGCGGAGGTCGCGACGCTGATCGAGGCTGTCGATGCGGTAGTGCTGGGACAGTATTTCGTCGACCCTGTTCTGCTCGAAATGGTCGGCGCTGTTGCCCGGAAGCTGCTCACGCTGCGCCAGCAGGAGGTCCTGCGCCTGGAGGCGCTCGGTTGCAAGCTGCGCCAGATCGGCCGGGCCCTCGACCCCCCGTTGACCGACGCCGGCGTACGCCGTCACATCGAGCGCATCGTCGAGATCCACCCTGATTGCGCCAAGCAGTCAGACCGAGTTCGCCTCGCCGTCCACCTGGGCCTTGTCAGTCCATGGGAGGTCTACCCCCACCCAGGCGGGCTGGCGCCATGATCGACGCGGCTGTCGGAGTGTGGTGATCCACCGCCGCCGGCCTCTCGCAACCGTTAAACCCCCGGATGGGAAGCGCGGCCACCGCAAACGGCCGATCGGCGACGGAGCGGAGAGCGTCCTCGGTGATCGCATTGTTCTGACGGCGCTTGTCGGCGTGCGGGTGGCGACCCTGGCATTGGCGGCGACGGAGACCGTCGGTACGTCTTCCTTCACCCATCCCGCGGTCGTTTCGCTGACACTGGTGGCGTTGGCCGGCCAATCGGCTCTGACCATGGGTCGGGCCGCGGTGCGGGTTCGCCGCCGCCGCGCGGTCGTCTTCGATGATGGAATGGCCGCCGTCGAGGTCGTCGCCGGTGCACTGGCCCTGGCTGCCGTGACCTACGCGACACCGCCGGGGCTGCGGGTCACCTCAAGTTATTGGGTGGAACCGTACACGGTCATCAGTGCCGTGGTGATCGCCGGTACAGCCCGGCGATTGGCCTTGGGTGCCCTGGGCGTCGCCGGCATCACCGTCACCTACCTCCTCTGCGTGATCGCCTGGGTCCCCGCGGGTCACCACCAGCCCCAGGCGGCGACTGCGACGGCATGGACCAACGCCTTGTCGTACCTTCCGTTCTTCGCTATCTCGGCCATCGGGTTCCAGCTGATCCGGTCCATCGTTGGCCAGACCGAGATGTTGCGCCGAACGCTGACCCGGGTGGCGGCGGAGCGGGCGCGCGTCGCGGCGGCGAGCAGCGCCTACCGGATCGGGCACGACATCCCCAAAGCGCTGCTGCGCGAGGTTCGCCGGGGTGACATGCCCGCCGAGAAGCTCGGCCCGTGGGCAGCCAGGTACCGCGACGATCTCCTTGCCGCCGTGACCACGGTCCCACGCCCTTCCGTCGAACTGGCCGCCGAGCTGGGCTCGTTGACCTCGACTTTCACCGCCGTGGCGGCGCTGCACGTCGATCTGGGCGGACTCCAAGGCGAAGTCCCGCCTCGTACCCCGGTGCTCCTCCTGGTCGAGGCGACCCGGGAGCTGCTTAACAATGCGTCCTACCATCGCTATGGCTACCCGGCCTCCCTCACCGCTCGATCCTCAACCTCGGCAGTTGAGGTCTGCGTCCACAATGACGGCCCCGGCGTCGACCCCCTGCAGATGCAATCCATCTGGGCGCGCAAGCAGAACGCCGTTCACCAGTTCGAGGCCGCCGGCGGCAGCTACCACATCGTTTCGGCCCCCGGGTCGGCCGACGGCACCACCGTGACGCTCGCCTATCCGGCCGAGTCCCCGACCGCGAGGGGCAGAACTGCCCCTGGGAGGCGGTAGCACCGGGACCGACACTCGGGCACGACGACAACCACCGAGAGAACCAGGCCACCCGCTCGAACCGCCACGCGTCCGAGAGTCGAGCGACCACCCAATCAGCGACGCCGGAGACCTGCCGCGCGCCGCGCCGTGATGGCCGCTATCGCCCTGAGTGCAGCCCTGCTAATCACAGTGATTGGTGGCGCATGGTATGCCACCAGTCGGGTTACAACGGTCACCCATGTCCAGGACTGCTTCCCGCTTCGCGTCGTCGACGTGAATCCGGTCGCCGGGACCGTCACCATCGGCCGCGGCCCCGATGCCACCGAACCGGGCACCTTCCGCCTTGCGTGGCCCGACGGCCAGGCAGTGGTCGGCGCCGTCGTCTCGGTCCACCCGACGACAATCACTAGACGACTCTCCGGGCTGCGCGGCCAGCTCAAGGTCGGCCAAAGCGTCGGGATCGAGCCCAACGCCTACGTTGGCGACCCCGCCAGCGCCGTCGGCCTCGAGTACTCGACCGTGACGGTCCCCACACCCCTCGGAGCCATGCCCGCCTGGATGATCCCCGGCCGGAGGGCGACGTGGGTGGTGCTGGTCCACGGACTGGGCGGTAGCCGCTCCGACACTCTGGCTGCCATGCCGGCCCTCCACACCCTCGGCTACCCGATCCTCGCCATCAGCTACAGAAACGACCTGGGCGTCCCCGCGAGCTCCGACCACCGCAGCCACATCGGAGCGACCGAGTGGCGAGACGTCCAATCCGCGGTCGTCTACGCCATGGGCCACGGCGCCAGTGGGGTTGTTCTCTACGGCTACTCCCTGGGCGGCGCCATGGCCCTACTCGTGGCTCGCGACCCCGCAACACGCCCCGACGTTCGCGCCCTGATCCTCGACTCACCGGTCCTCGACTGGCTCGCAACGCTCGACTACCAGGCCCGACGCCACGAACTACCGCGGGCTCTCGTGGCGGTCGGCGAACAGCTACTGGCATGGAGGATCCACCTCAACTACTCCCAGTTCGACCAGCTCAGCCACGAGGCGGCGCTAGGCGCGCCGGTGCTCCTGATCCAAGGCGACGCCGACACCGTCGTCCCCCCAGCCTTGGCGACCCGCTTCGCCCGTGCCCGACCAAGCCTCGTCACCTACCTTTTTGTGCCCGGGGCGGATCACGTCTCCGCGATCGACGCCGCCCCGTTCGGGTACCGAGACGCGCTCGCCGCCTTCCTCGCTCGCTATCCCTGAACCTGGGGTCTCCAGAGACCACAGCAGGGGCAAATATGCCCCTATGCCGCGTGTCGGTCACCTGGCATGGTCTCTGGGCGGGGAGCGTGTTGCAGTCTGGCCGATCAAGGGAGCCGATATGGGATCAAAGGCAGCTAGCCACGGATATTGGAACGGACGGGCTAGGCAACGGCTGTGCAGGACAATGCGTTTCCGTACTTCTACGATACCGCGCAATTGCGGGCTTGCCGCCGCGCATGGGCAACCCCACAATGTCGATGACGCCGACAGAGGAGTCCACATAAGTCGAGAATCCAACAACTCGTTCGCAGTCAACAGCCCGCTGGCACATCGGGTCAGTACGACGAAAGCCCAGTCCCGGACCAAGTCTCGGCGATACCGCCGACTCGGGCTAGGTGCCGTTGCCCGAGCCGCGGTGCTTGGGATCATCATAGCAATCTTGCCTGGACTCAACCAGGCAAGCCCCGCAGGCGCGCAGACCCTCGGCGGTCAGTGCAACGCTTTCAGCGGCGCCACTGGTTTGGGGAGCTCCTACTCAGACGCCAATATATCTGTGCCTACGTGCGGCCCACGACCTATCGACGGCGGGAGCCAGCAGGCTGTCTACGCTTATCCGGGAGCGCTTTCCACGCCGGGCTACCAATGTGTCGAATTCTCCGAGCGTTACCTGTATTACAAGTTTGGCGTGACCATGCCTGTCGCAACCAACGGCGCTCAGCTGGTAGATCGCTACGCTGCCCGCTACCCAAGCATGTTCACCACCATCAGGAACGGAACGCCCAACTCCGCACCCCAAATTGGCGATGTCCTGAGCTTTTCCAACACGCCCACTTTCGGTGGCACAGGACATACCGCTGTGGTTTCCGGCTCTGCTGTGAACGGCGCCGGGAACGGTCAAATCTGGGTCGAGGAAGAGAACGCTGACGACAACCACGGCAACAACGTCATGAGCGTGTCAAGTTGGTCCGTCAGACCGGAGTACGGGTTCGCCTACGTCAAGTGGTTGCATCCGGCAGCGCCAAGTAACAATCCCCACGATGTCCGCCAGTTCTACGTGTTGAACGGCGCCTGGGCGACCTTCGACCTCTCCGCCGCCACCGGTGTCACAGTCGCAAGTGACCTGAGCCAGGGCAGCTACGGGGTGATCGGCTGAGGGTGTTGTTGAGGGGCGTAGGAGCGGCTCGCGCCGGATCCCCCCACCATTGCGTCCAGCCCGAGCATCTCGGGTGCCCCAACCGAACATACCAAGGAGAGAACGATTGGACCGTCGGCTCCGGCCGCCGGTCCAATCGCGTACCTATCGAGGGATCTCAGCGTGACCCCTTGTGCGTGGTGGTCGAGAGAGCCCGGGGTGCTGCACTGCGCCCGGAGTTGTGGATGCACAAGAACAACACGATCGGCCGAAGTGGCGGTGCGGGGTAGTCGGTGGCCTCCAGAGAGCGTCCGTTTCAGTAGCGACTGGTTGAAGCGTCTGACCACGGTCCACAACACTTTGCGGCTGGGGACAGCTTGACGCCGCGGCATCTCATCGTCTTAGTCGCGGGCCACTTCAGAGCACGGGTCAGAACAGGGGCCACCGGACCGGGAGTTCATTTCAGAGAACAGGCCGGCGATCCCGCTGCCGCGACACGGGCGTGCACCCGTCGACCTGCCCGGCCCGTTCGCCAACATGCTCGAAACCTATACCGCCGCATGTGCCGGAAGGGCCCGGTGCTCGGGTCGGTGTCACCAGCCACAAAGTAGAGGCGGCTGAATAGCCGGGTTGCCGAAGTGCCCGGTTGCTGGCTGGCGTCGGCAATCGGGACGCCGTCGATGCTCGCGTCTGCCACAAGATGGAACGACCTGTAGGAGCCACTGCTACTTCGAAACGTCGGTCAGGCGGTCAACACCACTGGGGTTATACCGTCTCGTGACACCCTCCAGGCGCCCAGTTCGCCGCCAGGGGTCCCGTCGTAGGCAACCGCCCGGGCGGCCACGATCCCGCCGTAGCTGGTCAGCTCTGATCATGCGGAAGCTGATTGCGTGGGTGTTCATGTATTCGTTGGACGGCCTGCTCGCCGACGAGGGCACTGGCAGCGAGAAATCGCCGCGGTTGCTTGCGCTGGCGGCCCCGAATCCTTCGACTGAATAGGAGCCGCCGTAGGGGAATCGCGGCGTCAGTAGCTCAGCGCTGGGTACCAGTCGCCGCGCCCGTTTGGCGTTAGGTCGAGGAGGTGCCATACGGGGCTGAGCAGATCGATGCCGCGCTCCCGGCGGTCGTCCGCCATCTGCGCGCCTTTCGAATAGAGGTGGCGCACCGTGCCGTCGTCACCGAAAGTGAACACCGAGATCCACTCAGTCTGGGTGCCGTCGGCCTCTTCGCTCCCAAGGTCGTACTTGAACATGCTCTCTCCCGCGCTGAGCAGGCGAAGGTTGCTCCAGCCGCGCGATGCCGCGTGGGCCTGCAGGGCATCGGGAGCGGCGGCAGCGACCACGACGAAGTCGACGTTCTGAGTGACGTGCGGCGCCGCTGCGTTATAGCCGTCGATCCACATCGTGCAAAGGGGGCACGGCTCGGTCTGCGCCTTGCCGTACATGAAGTGGTACACGATCAGGTCTCGCTGGGGTGCGCTGAACAGCTGCGACAGGCGGATGTGGTCGCGGCTGGTGACGTCGACCAACTCGTAGTCGGGGACGACAGTGTCGGCCGGTAGTTGTCGCCGTAGTGCTGCGACGCGTTCGACGTGATCGATCAGGTCCAACTCGGCGACCCGCAGCTGCTCACGATGGCGCCGATAGTCGCCGGATTCATTCAGTCGGGTGAGATCCATGTCCTTCTTCTTACCTGCTCGGAGCCCCGAGGGCTCGAATGCTGGAGGTCGGTCTGGGAACGGTCACGAGCCGGCGTTCGGGGAGCTTGAGCTCGACGGTCGTCGGCTGACTGCGTGATCTGTCGGCTGGTCGGCACGCCCCATGGGGTCTTACTAG
>JAUTXM010000138.1 GCA_030838025.1 Acidimicrobiaceae bacterium | reverse complement strand
CGAGGTGCTGGTGGTGGTGGTGCCTTCGGGGATGGTGGTGGTGGTGCTGGTGGTGGTGGTTGCTTGGGGGATGGTGGTGGAGGTGCTGGTCGTGGTGGTGCCTTGGGGGATGGTGGTGGAGGTGGTCGTCGTCGTGGTGACGTCGGCCACGACGACCGCTTCCGCCTGGTCGTCGCAGGCGGTTGGCCCCGCGGCGTTGCTGTTGGCGTCGCCGCTATAGGTCGCAACCCACCGGTAGGTGCCCGGCGACACGGTCGTGAAGGGACCCGAAGGATAGGGGCCGGTGCCGGTGACTGTCACCGTGGAACTGAAGATCGTTTGCCCGCTGCACGTGGCGTTGTCGGGGCCGAACAGGTCGAAGGTAATCGTCCCGGCATGCGCGAAGCCCCCCGAAAGGGTGGCGGTGTCGCTGATCGTCGCCCCGACGGTCACCTCGCCCGAGGCGGTGGTCGCGATGACGGTGTTGGCCTTGGTGACGACGACGCTCTCGTTGACGTCACCGCACCCACTCGCCACGGCGTTGTTCCCCGCGTCGCCGCCGTACGACGCCGTCCACCGGTACAGGCCCGGTGCGACGACGGTGAACGAACCCGACGTGTAGGCCTGATTGCCCGTGACCGCTCGCACCGAGGTGAACGCGGGCGTGGTGGTGCACGTGGCGTCGTCGGGACCGTAGAGGTTGAAGGTGATGTTGCCCGTCGGGGTGCTGCCTCCGGCCAGCGTGGCGGTGTCGGTGACGTTGCCCCCGACGGCCACGGGTGCCGAGGCCACCGTCGAGATGGTCGGCGTCGTCAGGCCCCCGGTGACGTCGACCGATTCGCCTGGGGTGAGGCAGCCGTTCATGGATACCGCGAGGTTGTCGGCGTCACCGCTGTACGACGCCTGCCACCGGTAGGTTCCCGGGAGGGTCGGTGTGAAGGGGGGCGAGGGATAGCTGCCGCTCCCCGCGGTCACGGTAACGGTGGTCGTGAAGACCGGAGGACCGGCGCAGAACAGGTCGTCGGGTCCCGTGAGCCGGAAGTCGATCGTGCCCGTGGGGGGCCCGAAACCATTGAGCGTTGCCGTGTCGTGAATAGCGCCGCCCACCGCCACGGCCGGCGAAGCCGCGGTGCTCAGGAAGGGGGTGAACTTTTCGACGGTCACCGACTCGGCCGGGTCCGAGCACGACGTCGGGCCCGCCGGGTTGTTGTTGGTGTCGCCGCTGTATGAGACCACCCACCGGAAGACGCCGGGCGTGGTCGTGGTGAAATGAGCTGAGTCGATAGCACCGTTTGCGGTCACCGGGACCGTCGAGGTGAATGCCGGAGTGCCGGTGCAGGTAGCGTTATCGGGCCCGAACAGATTGAAGGTAAGGGTCCCCGTGGGGTTGACCCCATTGCTGAGATTCACAGTGTCGAAGACCTGAAGTCCGACCGATCGCGATCCGGACGCCGTCGAGGTGATTGAGACGTTCGCGGGCACCGCGGCCGACACGGGAGTGGCTCCGATGAGGCAGGATCCCGTCAGCAGTGTGAGGGCTCCGAAGAGTCTCGCTATCGGGGTTCTGCGCACGACAAAAGGTACCATTTGTCGGTTCTAAGGGCTCGATTGTTCACAACTGCCCGATGGTGCTGGACGTGGCGATGGCGATGTGCGGTGACTGTCCGGGCTGCAGCCAGCGCAGCACGGTTTTCAGGTCAACTGGCGGGAGGCTTATGCATCCATTGGTCGCCTTGCCGTCATCCACATGCACGAAGATCGCCGAGCCGGCGCCGGCGATCACGGGGCCGGTGTTGTAGCTCACGACCGCGAAGCTCTGGTACCCCACGGTGTTGGTCCATAGCGACTCACTTTGGGCCCCGAAAGGAGGTGTTTGGCCGCACGCGACGTGTTGGAAGGAGTTGTATTCGGGCGAAGCCGGATCCTCGTCCCACCAGTCACCGCACACCAGCTGGTGATAGCTGCCGTGGACCCCGGGATCGGCCGCGACGCCATAGAAGGCCGAACTGAGCCCGAACAGACCCTCGGGCGTGGTGCCGTCACCCTCGCGATGAGTGGTCGACAGCCCGTGAAACCCGACCCGGGCGCTCCATGGTCCCCCTGCTTGGGACCAGCAGGCTGCGGTTCGTTGCCACAGCGTGACGGTGGCCGACGTCGCGGCGGTCGAGGTGGCGACCACGGTGATCAGTTGGGATCCGCCCCCCGTCGAGGCCATCTGGGCCGCGAGCGTCGCCGGGCACGCCGTCGACCGGGCAGCCACCGTCGTCGTTACCGACGGCCTCCTTGTCGTCGCGGTCACGGGTCGCGCCGTGGTGTTCGTCCGCGGTGGCGCGGTGGTCGTCGTCGTGGCGATGGCGGGCAGCGTCGTCGAGACGACCACGGTGGACGAGGTGGTGGTGCCGAGCGCGACGCTCCGGGTACGGGCGCGGTTGCAGCCGGCCACGATGACGGCGACGGCGACCACCCCCAGGTACCGCCGGCGAGGTCGACCCAACCGCATCGCCGCGAGACCTTATCGTGAGGGCATGCGGGCGTCCCACGGTCATGGGTCTGGCGATCGCCCGCTGCTCCTCCTGCTCGTGCTCCTGCTCGCAACGGCGGCCGCCACTGCGTGCCGCGGTTCCACATCCCGCCCGGGCGCGATCGCGTCTCGCCGGCCCACCACGGTGCCGCTGACCGCTGCGACCGCGGCGACCACCGTCGCCCCCACGACGACCACGTCCACATCGGCCCCCTCGGCGGCCACCACCGCCCCGACCTCGACAGCGTCACCGACGTCGACCGCGGTGCCGTCGACCGCGGCGCCGTCGACCGCTCCGACTGCGGGCTCCGGCACCTTCGTCGGTACCGTCGCCGCCGTCGGGGCATCCGACCTGCCGTTCAGCTGGCACGCCGGTTGCCCGGTCGGCCCCACACAGCTGCGCCTCTTGCACCTCAGCTACTGGGGGTTCGACAATCAGCCCCACGTGGGCACGATGGTGGTCAACGCCGCCGTCACCTCCGATGTGCTCAAGGTCTTCGCCCGCCTGTTCGCCGAGCACTTCCCGATTCATCAGATGCAGCCGGTCGACGCATTTCGGGGCAGCGACCCAGACTCGATGGCGGCCGACAACACCTCGGGCTACAACTGCCGCAACGCCGTGGCGCCGGGACCGCCGCAGTGGTCGGTCCATGCCTACGGTGAGGCCATCGACGTCAACACGGTCGAAAACCCCTACGTCACCGGCGCGACGGTCATGCCCCCCGCCGGGGCGGCGTACGTGAATCGCACGTCCTACCGGCCCGGGATGGCCGTCGCCGGAGGACAGTTGGTGCAGGCCTTCGCCTCGGTCGGCTGGCCCTGGGGCGGCCGCTGGAGCTCGCCCGACTACCAGCATTTCTCCAAGACGGGGGGCTGAGCCGATCAGGTCCCGGGAAAGGCCACGTCGGTCGCGGGGCACTCGTAGTCGCCGTTGACCTGGACGTTGCCCGTCACGACCGCCAGGCCGTCGCCACCGGTCCTGAGCAGGTTGCCCAAGGTCAGGACGAAGGCGCCCTGGGTCGATGTCGTGATGCTCTTCATCGTTTCGGAGTAAAGGGCCTTGGTGAGAAAGCGGGGATCGACCAGCACCGCCGCCCCGGGCACGACGACGACGGCGGTCGGATGGGTGAGGACGGATTTGGCGGCCGTCCCGGGACCGCCGGCGGGAAGGTCCACCCGTACGAAACGACCCCCCTTGGGCGACGGGCCGCAACTCACCTGGGTCACCGTGATCTGCGGGTAGAAGGGCGCCTGGAGTACCGCGGGCCGGACGCCGACGACGGTGAGGCTGCTCAGGGCCGCAACCGTGGTGGACGTGGTCGTGGTCGCGATCGTCGTCGCGGGCGTCGCCGTCTTGGCGCTGCTGCACGCCACCAGTGCCACCGCCGCCACAACCGTTCCGGTTATCCGGACGAGCCGGCTCCCGAGCCGCCAATTCCGATCGTGTGCCCTTTGCCCGACTCCGAGTCGCCCGTCCCCAGATCGCATGGCGACCATGATGCCCACAACCAACGCCGGTACTCAGGCAGCCTTGGGAACGTGCGCCATCGTCGGGCAGGATGGGAGCGGTGACCACGACCGAGGTAGCGCCGCGACACCTGGAGTTCGCGGTGGCCGGGATGTCCTGCGGCTCGTGCGCGGCGCGCGTCGAGCGCATTCTCCTGGGCCAGCCCGCGGTTGTCTCGGCGTCGGTCAACCTGGCCACCCGCCGGGCCACCGTCGAGGTCCTCCCGGCCTCCGGCGACGCCGTCCGAGCGCTGACCGAGGCGGTCGAGCGGGCGGGCTACCAGCTTTCGGCCGCGACCACCGACGACGGATCCGGCCCGCCAGACCACGCCACACTCCGAGGTGACGCCGCCGAGCGGTTGCACGACCGAGACGACCGAGTCGAGCTGGCTGAGCAAGCCGGGTGGTGGCGGCGCCTGGTCGTCGCCTGGCCGCTCGCCCTCATGGTGCTGGTCGTGTCCAACGCCTGGCCCCACGCCCAATCGGCCCGATGGTTGGCGGCCGCCCTCACGGTCCCGATCCAGTTCTGGTGTGGCTGGCCGTTTCTCAAAGGTGCCGCCCGGAGGGCCCGGGTTCGCAGCGCCAACATGGACACGCTCATCGCGCTCGGCACGCTCGCCGCCTTCGCATTTTCCACCGCCGAATTGCTTTTCGGTCCCGGTGTCCAGGCCCACGACCACGCCGCCGACCCCCGGGGCACCCCCAGCGCGTTCGGCCTGCACCTGCACTACGACATGGCCGCCCTGATCATCGCCTTCCTGCTGCTCGGGCGGTGGTTGGAGGCCCGGGGGCGCAGCCGGGCGTCGGCGGCGGTGCGGGCCCTGGTCGAGCTGGAGGCCCGGGAGGCCCACCTCGTGCTTCCCGACGGGACGGAGCGGCTGGTGCCCACCGCCGAGCTGACCGCCGGCCAGGTCGTGCGGGTCCGGCCGGGCGAGAAGATCCCGGTCGACGGCACGGTCGGGTCCGGTTCGTCGGCGGTGGACGAATCGATGCTCACCGGCGAGTCGGTGCCGGTGGACAAGGCGCCGGGCGATGCCGTGTTCGGGGCCACCGTGAACGGCCACGGCGTGCTCACCGTCGAGGCGACCGCGGTCGGTGCCGCCTCG
>JAUTXM010000070.1 GCA_030838025.1 Acidimicrobiaceae bacterium | reverse complement strand
GCCCCCAGCCCCGCCCGCCCCACCGGCGTTACCAGCCCCGCCGGCGTCACCGGCGTCACCGGCGTCACCAGCCCCGCGGGCGCCCCCGGCGTCACCAGCGCCCCCGGCGTCACCAGCCCCACCGGCGTCACCAGCCCCGCCGGCCCCGTCTCCCCCGCCCGCTCCAGGGGTCATGGTGGTGCCGGCTGCGGGCGCCGGGATGGCCACCTGCGGCGGACGGTCACCCAGCGCCGTACGAACCAGCCGGACTGCCCCGTTCCGCTGCGCCGGGTGAACAGGCCGTCGGGGCGAAACAGGACGATGGCGATGAGGATCACGCCGTTGATGACCTGGCGGTAGTCCTGGGTGAAGCGGAGCACCTCGGGCAGGATCGTGAGCAGCACCGCGCCCACGATCGGCCCGATGACAAAGGCGATCCCGCCCACCACCGCCCAGATCAGCATGTCGATGGCTTGGGTGAACGTGTAGTCGTTGGAATCGATGAGGAAGCTGAGGTGGGCCCCAAGCGCTCCCGCGAAGGCCGCGACCATGGCCCCGAGCACGAACGCCACCATCTTGTATCGGGCCACGTCGATGCCCTGGGCGGCGGCGGCCAACTGGTCCTCCCGGATGGCGGCCCAGGCGTGGCCGGTCTTGGTCCCGGTCAGGCGCCAGGCGAGGAACGCCAGGATCGCCAGCGACAACCAGATCGGCATGATTCCCGAGGTCAACGTGGCGTGGGGGTTGTTGAGCCCCTGACCTTTCCCGGTGATGCCGAGGTTCAAGATGAGGCCGAAGCGCAGGGCCTCCCCGAACCCGAGCGTGGCGATGGCGAGAAAGACGCCCTTCAAGCGCAGCACGGGCAGGCCGATCAGCAGCGCCACCACCGCCGCCAGCACGACGCCGATCAGCATGGCGACCGGCAGGGGCAGGTGGACGCCCGCGGCCGCAGGGCCGCTACTGGTCGTCCCGCCCGTAAGGATGACCGAGCTGTAGGCGCCGATGGCCATGAAGCCTGCGTTGGCCAGGGTCAGCTGCCCCGAGTACAGGGTCAACCAGATCGACAGGGCCAGCAGCCCGTCGACGCCCATCTGCCCGGCCAGCAGCTGATGGGCGTGGTACCAGGTGAAGGGGTGGAACAGGAGTTGGGTCAGGAACGCCACCCGATGCCGCCGACGCTCAGACGCGCTCGGTGGCCGGGCGGCCGAGGAGCCCGGAGGGGCGCAGGATCAGCATCACGAACAAGGCCACGAAGCCGACCGCCCGAACGTCGGTCCCGAGCGTGAGGATGGTGATCGACTCCAGCAACCCCAGGGTGAAGCCCCCGATGAACGTGCCGGGGATGCTGCCCATGCCCCCGAGGACGATCACCGCCAAGCCCCGGAGCTCGACTTGGTCCCGCCCGATATAGGGGCTGATGTCGTTGAGGGCGAGGGCAAACAAGATGCCGGCCAGCGCGGCCAGGGCCGAACTGGCCACCAACGTGATCGTGATGACCCGGTCGACATTTACCCCGAGCAACTGCGCAGCGCGGGGATTCTCGGCCACCGCCCGTACCGCCCGCCCGGCCGGGGTCTTCGCCATCACGTAGGCCAGGACGCCCATCAGGGCCACGGTGATAACGACGATCGCCACCTTGTTGACCGGCAGCGTGAGCCCAGCCAGGTGCCAGATCCGGTCGGGTACCTTCCCGGCCGGAAACTGGACGTCGTTGGCGCCGTCGCGCCACAACCACGACAGGGCGCCGCCCCGCTTGGCCTGCTCGATGAGCGCGACGAGGATCAGGGCCAGGCCGATGGTCGAGATCAAGGCCGCGATCGGCGGCGCCCCCCGCCGGCGCAGCGGTCGCAGCGCCACGAACTCGATGACGAGGCCCAGCAGTCCGCCGGCCGCGATGCCGAGCGGCACGGCCAGGAGGAAGGGCACGTGGTGCAGGGCGACCAGCGAGTAGGCCACGACGGCTCCGAGCATGAACACCTCGGAATGGGCCAGGTTGAGCACGTCGAGCAGGCCGAACACCAGGGTGTAGCCCAGCCCGAACAGGGCATAGATGGATCCGATGAAGATGCCGTTCAGCAGTTGCTGGATGGTGTTGCGCACCGGGGCAGCCCGCCCTCAGTCGACGGGCCCGGTCAGCTGGGCTTGACCGAGGTCACGAGGCTGAACCCTCCTTGGCCGTCCATGGCGATCACCCAGATGGTCTGGTGAACGTCGTGGGTCGACGTGAACTGGAATGGCCCGAGCGGCGTCTGGATGTTGGTCGACTCCATCGCGGTGCGCAGCTTTTGCCGGTCGCCCGCCAGGTCGGTGTAGGTCAGCTTGGCCCGCTTGGCGGCATCCGCCAGGATCAGGACACCGGTGTACGCCTGGGCCGCGAACTGGTCGGGATCGGTCCCGTACTTGGCCTTGAAGGCCTTGACGAACTCGGCATTCGACGCGAAGTCGTTGCCCAGGTACCAGGCGCTGGCGCTGCGGGCCCCCTTGCCGAAGTTGCCCGCCTGCTTGGACACCGCCGCCGAGTTGAAGCCGTTGCCCCCGAGGAACTGGCCGGTAAAGCCCTGCTGGCGGGCGGCGGTCATGATCTTGGCGGGGATGCCGCCGAGTGACGTGATGAAGATGACGTCGGGATGCTTGGCCACGCCCTGATTGACGAACTGCGTCAGGTCGGCATCGGACTTGCTGAACTGGATGGTGTCCAGCAGTTGGATGCCCACCGCCGGGTCGGTCACCGTCTGCTTGACCGCGGTGGCGCCGTCCACCGAGAACTTGTCGTCGTTGGGGTAGAGCAGCACCCCCGTCTTGGGCTTGGGGCTGGCCGCCGCCACATAGGTCTTGATGTTGGTCGGGATGGCCGCCGCCTCGCCGAGGCTGTCGCGGAAGATGTAGGTGCAGGGGTACGGGCAGGTCCCCACGATGTTGAGCCCCGTGGTGGAGACCGCCAGCATCGGCGTCTTCAGGCTGTCCGCGATGGGATGGGCCGCCACGGCGGAGTTGGACAGCGTCGGTCCGAGCAGCGCCACCACCTGGTTCTGCTGGATGAGGGTCTGGGTCTGCTGCGCCGCTTGGGTTTGCGTGGAGGCGTCGTCCACGACCTGGATCGAAAGATTGGCGCCGTTGACGCCGCCGCCGGCATTGATCGTCTCCTCGGCCAGCTTGACCGCTTGCTGCTGCTGCGGGCCGTACACCCCGCCCGCTCCGGTCAAGGAGAACACGGCGCCCAGTTTGAGCGTCTTACCCTTGCTGCTCGCGGTCCCGCTGCTGGAACCGCACGCCGAAGCAAACAGGGCCACCGCCACACCGGCGGTACCCCACCAACGGATGCGGGATGTGGTTCGCATGGATGTCCTCCCCTGTCCATCACGCGGCATATGTCCCGGCCAAGAGGGTAGCGGGAAGACGTTGGGAAAAGGGGGGTTATCTCTACGCCCGGCGCACCAGCAACGTCACCTCGCTCGCGCCGAACGACGTCGTCTCACCCGGGACGAACGTCGCAACGACCAGGGGCTTCAGCGCCGCGAACGGCCCCCCTTGCGGATAGCGCTGATCCGACGGGTCGGTCACCATCCACAACCGTTGCACCGACGCCAACCGGGCGGTCAGCTGGGAGGCGTCGACCTCTCGGGCGTACAGGTCGTGCTGGCGGAACGCCTCGCCACCTGGGGCCAGTGCGATGTCGGGAGGGAACATGCCATGGCGGCCGATCGCCGATTCCACCAGGATCCGCAAGCCTCCTCCGGCGTAGGCCACTGCGTCGCCCGCCCGGCTCTGGGCCCGGATGAACTCGACCATCGCGGGGGCGTTGTCCACCTTGTACGGATAGGCCTCGAGGCGCGCCGTTCGCTGGCCGCCGATCAACAGCAGGCCGGCCAGAACGGCCGTGGCCACTAACCGTCCGCCGGCGCGGCGCAGCACCGAGAGCCCGGCCGCGGCCAGGCCCGCCATGGCCAGTGCCGACACGATCACGTAGCGGTCGATATAGGAGGGGATGAGATGGGCGAATGACCAGAGGAGTACGGGCGGCAGGACGAATGCCGCGGCCAGCGCCGCGACGACCCGCTGGTCGTACGGTGTGTGCCCCGCCGACACCAGGGCGATGATGGCCAGCACCGTCACCACCTCCAAGCCCAGCCACCCACCGCTCATGGAGGTGGCGGTGTTGACCAGCACCTGGAACGTCGGGCGGGGCAGCCAGCTGATCTGGCCCCGCTCGAAGATCGTCATCACCGCGGCCAAGGGAGCGGTCGCGGCGGCAATGAGCCACCAGCACCGCTTGAGGGTCGGTGGCACCGGGTCGTGGCGGAGGCGGGACAGGCCCGCGACCACGCCCGCCATGGCCGCGACGTGCAGCACCGCGAACAGGTCGACGTACACGAGGGCGATGGTGGTCACGAGGTACACCCGGTTCACCAGCGGCGTCGGTGCGCGACCGAGCCAGAACAGGGCGACGGTCGAGATGGTGGCCAGGAGCACCGCCAGGCTGTACGGGCGGGCTTCTTGGGCGTAGTACACGAGGAAGGGGTTGACAGCGACGAGCAGTCCGCAGGCCAGGCCGATTTCCCAACCCTTCCAGCGGCTGGCCGCCCAGGCCGCCACCGCCGCGGTTGCGACGAGGCAGGCGGCCGACAGGCCGCGGGCCCAGGCCGGGCTATGGCCCAGCCACAACCAGGCGTGGAGGAGGAGGTAGTACAAGCCGGCGTTGGCGTCGTGATGCGGCAGGACCAGCAGGATCCGGGCGACGGGCCGGCTGGCGACTGACACGCTGATCGCTTCGTCGCGCCACAGGGGTTTGGTGCCGAGGTGGCGCAGGACCGCCGCGGTGGCCGTGGCGGCGCTCAGCCCGGCGGCGACGAGCGCCGCAGTCCGCTCGGGCGAGCGCGTCTCGTCGGTCAGCTTCGGTGTAACGGGGCCGACGGGGCCGACCCCGGCGCGCACGGTCGGCGTCGGACGCGAGCTGATCGTCAATCCGGTGCGTCGCTGCTGCGGCCGGCTCCCGCCCGTGCCGCTCGCCGCCGCTGCCGTCGACCGAGCACGACTCCGATGTTAGTGCTCGTGGGCGGGCTGATTCGGGCCGACCGGCTGGTCGGGAGTGGCGGCGGGGATTCGGCAAAGTGGCCGGTCGAGCACGATCGACGCGGTCGAGCCGGCCAACGAACCCATGGCGACCACCTCGGTGCCGAGACCGTCGGCTCGGGCCCGGGCGATGTCGCCGGGCTCGCCCGTAGCGGTCCGGGGCGTGACCTGCCACGTCCGGTCGCCCAGCAGCTCCCGCAGGTGGGCCGCCCGATTCACCAACGCCTTGAACTCGCCGAACACGACGCCGGTCAGGAGCACGTAGTGCCACCACCACCAGCGCCGCCGTCGGAGCTCGGGCACCGAGAGCCGCCACGCGAACAGCGCCTGGATGGGGCCGACGGAGCTGACGTACAGCGTCGTCGCGAGGAACAACGGGGCCAACCAGTGGATGTGGAACCGCGGCCGGATCAGGATCGAAAACGCCAGGATCGGGACCATCTGGGCCGCCACCCACGGGTACGCCTCGCGCCAACCGAGCAGGAACCACGCGCCGAGGCGCTGACGCACGGTCAGCACCTCGTTCCGCCAGATCCGGCCGACCTGCTGCCGGGAGACCTGGTGCCAGCCGTGCGACCAGCGAATGCGCTGCGACCACAGCGCCATCGCCGTCAGGGGCGCCAATTCTTCCGAGATCAGCTCCGGATCGACGGCGATGCCGTGCCCCGCGAACACCGCCCGGATGGAAATGTCGATGTCTTCGGTGAGCATGTCGGGCCGCATCCGAAGGCCGTCGAGCACGTCGGCTCGCCAGAAGCCGTTGGAACCCCCGAACGTACCGAAGGCGTGGAGGGCGGCCCGCCCGGGATGGGCCACGGCGTAGATCCCCTCGAACTCGACCGCGACCATCCGGGCCAGCCGGTTGGCCTGCCCGTTGCGGACCACGCTGCGACCCTGGACGACGTCCACGCCGCCGGCCAACCACGCCGCGGCCCGGCGGAAGGCGTGGGTCATGGGCCGGTGGTCGGCGTCGAAGATGCCGATGATCTCGCCTCCCACGACCTGCATCGCGGCGTTGATGTTCTGGGCCTTGGAGGTCGAGTCGCCCACACGGATCAGGACCAGTCTGGAATCGTGGGCGGCCATGGCGGCCAGGTCGTCTTCGATCGGGAGGCGCCGCGGGGTGTTATAGGCCAGCACCACCTCG
>JAUTXM010000039.1 GCA_030838025.1 Acidimicrobiaceae bacterium | reverse complement strand
CCGGTGCGGGCGTCCCGGGCGCGCGTCGGGCTTCGGGCGGGCGTCCCGGGCGCGCGTCGGGCTTCGGGCGGGCGTCCCGGGCGCCATCGGGCGGGCTCTAACATCACCGTGATGCGGCGGGTCGCGGACGAGCTGATGACTCGGCTGGCGTCGCTGCTGACGCATGTCTTCTTCCGCCACGTCGAGGTGGAGGGCGCCGACAACCTGCCTCGGCATGGGCCGCTCGTGGTGGTCGCCAATCACTCCAACGGGCTCGTCGACGGGCTGCTGCTCATGACGACCCTGCGGCGCTATCCCAGATTCCTCGGAAAGTCGACCTTGTTCCGGATCCTTCCCCTGCGTCCGTTCCTGAAGCTGGCCGGGGTGGTGCCGGTGTATCGGCGGTCCGACAGTGACAGCGAGCACCAGGGGACCGATCGCAACGAGACCACGTTCCGAACCTCGCGGCAACTGCTGGCGCGCGGCGGTGTCGTGGCGGTGTTCCCCGAAGGGATCAGCCACAACGAGCCGGCGTTGCAGCCATTGCGCACTGGCGCCGCCCGCATTGCACTGAGTGCCGCAGCCGACGAGGGCACCGACGGGCTGGCAACCGTCGCCGTCGGCCTGGTGTACGACGCCAAGGCCACGTTCCGCTCCCGGGCGCTGGTCAGGGTGGGAGTGCCCCGACCAGTGGCGCCGTGGGTGGATGCCTATCAGGAGGACCCGAGAGCGGCGGCGCGGGCGCTGACCGACGAGATGGCCGAGCAGTTGCACGAGGTGGTCGCGACCTACCGGTCATGGCAGGACGCGGAGATGCTGGCTGCTATCGGGGACCTGGTCGTGACACCTGTGCCCGGGGGTGACACCTCCCTAGCGGCGGCCGGCGCTGCTTCCGCGGCGGGTTCGGGGACGGCGCTGGCCGATCGGGAACGGGTGGCGGTCGCCTTGGCGTCAGTCGACCTCGATGGCACGGCGGAGGGCCGGAAGCTGAAGGAGGCATACCGCGTCTACCGGCGGGACCTGGCGCTCATGGGCGTCACCGACGCCTTGGTCACGGCCCGCTACGGCCGTCACTATCAAGGCGCATTGGCATGGTCGATGCTGAAGGTTGGACTGGCCCTCCCGCCCGGGCTGCTGGGCGTTGCCGTCCACGCCCTCCCGTACCAGGTGATGAAGCGGGTGGGAAGGCTTCCTCGCAACGAGAGCGTCAAGTCGACGGTCAAGCTGCTGGGTTGTTTTGCCCTGTTCAGCATCGAGTATCTGGCCATCGCCGAGGTGGTCCGGCGCAGGCGGGGCATCGTGGCCGGCGCCATCGCGTTCCTCGTGGGCCCGCTCAGCGGCTATGCCACGTTACGGTTGAGCGAGCGGGCCAAGTCGGTGGGCGGGTTGATCGAGGGCGCCAACGTCGTCCGTTCCCGGCAGATGGTGCTGCCCACGGTGCTCAACCACCGCGCCGAGGTGGTCCGCCAAGCCTGTGCCCTGGTCAGCTGTTCACCCGGTATGCCGGCGTCCGCCTGATCGATCCGGGCGGGGACGACGCAAACCGATTGACGACGCAAACCGGTGGCGCCCCGGTCGCTGTTGCTGACCGAAAGGCGCCACCGGTCGGTGCCGCAAGCAGGTAGAAGGGGGACTACCCGCTGTACTGCCAGGCCGGCTGCGTGGCCTGACGCCTTGGGCTGAACTGGTAGTTCGTGATGAGGCTGACCGCCAGCACAGCAACTCCTGCGACGACATAGAAGAAGGTGAGGGCGGGGTCGCCGGTCGCAAAGTTCAGCGCGAACGGAGCCGCCAGGAGCACGATGGCGGCGAGATAGTCACCGGCGGAGTGAACCGTGAACGGCAGGACCTTGACGACGCCCAACGGATACCGCGTCAGCATGCTGACGGCCAAGACGGTGGCGCCAACCACGACACCGGTGGCGGTGGCGCCGGTCGAGGCATGTACGGCGAGAGCGACGACGATGAGCGACAGTCCCACCGCGTAGTCGGCAATGGCGTGCAGCCATGCCGGGAGCAACCGAACGAGCGACATTTTCCTTTTCTCTTTCCTTGTCGAGCGGCACCTGTGCGGTGCATCGTCAAGTGTTCGAGACGCTGCCCCAACTCGGATGAGGGTGGGTGTCCCCAAGGTCAAGTTGTCGGAGGATGCGGTGCAGTTTCTTGGCTGCCGCGGGCTCGATGCGAGCGGTTACCTGCTCGACCAGGTTCGTGATGCCCGAGAACGCGAGCAGCGTCCGCGACAAGACGCCTTCGTCCATCCAGCCCGACGTACCTGGGGGGAGCAGGTCGGCCAGCCAGCCCGGCGCCGCAGCCTGTTCGGCCAGGTAGGTCCAGGACCAGGTGTCGGCAACCATGCGCAGTATCCGGACAAGCTCGGCGTAGGGAACGGTAAGGCCGGCCTCCTCAGCCACCTTGATCGCCGGGTGCTCTCCAATCACGCGGGACCAGGGAAGGGGGCGGTCCGCCTGCTCGGCGAGGGCCCGGACGCTGCTGAGCCACATGTAGGCCAGGAAGCGGCTGGTCGACTCCTCCGGTGGCGACGTCGGAAGCAGGAACGCCCGCCGGATGTAGTCGATGACCCGGCCGACGGTCGGCGCCTCGTCGATCAGGATGTTGGGGCCATCTCGGAGGTAGCCGGCCACCTCACCGGAGCGGCTCACGAGGCAAACGACACGGCAGCGACGACGTCCGTCAGGACCGAGCAGGGCCCGGCCGGTGGGCGTGCCTTCCGCGAGGCTGTGGGCCCAGCCGTAGCCGACAGTAACGATTGCGTGGCAGTCGGGTGGCGCGACGAAGCCGGCCAGGGCGTCGACGGAGGGATGCCAGCGCACCTGTTCGGGTTCGTCCAGGCAGCCCACGATCTCGGCCCAGGCCGCCGGGGCGTCCGTGGGTGCTATGGACTCGATGCTTTGGGCGAGGACGGTGAGCGTGTCACTGCGAGTGGTGGTCACACCCTGTCCATGCCGCGGCCGGCCCTCGCCGGCGCCGGGGTGCTAGCTCGGTGCGGTCGGTGGCACCACCCGGAGGTGGAGCTCCTTCAGTTGCTGCTCGCTCACCTCGTTGGGCGCGCCCATCAGGAGGTCGCGGGCGCTCTGGTTGAGCGGGAAGGCGATCACCTCGCGCAGGTTCGCCTGGTCGAGGAGCAACATGAGGAGGCGGTCAAAGCCGGGCGCGATCCCCGCATGGGGCGGGGCGCCGTAGTGAAACGCCTGCCACAAGGCCGGGAACGACTGCTGCACCCGCTCGGGGCCATAGCCGGCGATGGCGAATGCGGCCTCCATCACCTCGGGTTGGTGGTTACGGACCGCTCCCGATGACAGTTCGAGGCCGTTGCATACCAGGTCGTACTGAAACGCCAGGATGTCACCAGGGTCCTTGGTCTGCAACGCATCCAACCCTCCCTGTGGCATGGAGAACGGGTTATGCGAGAAATCCCAGTCGCGGGTCTCGTCGTTCCACTCGTACATCGGGAAGTCGGTGATCCAGCAGAATGCCAGCTCGTCTGGGTCAGCCAGGCCCAGTTCCCTTCCGATGGCGCTTCGCTGCGCCCCGAGCGGCTGGCTGGCCCTGTGCGGCGGACCGACGGTGGTCAGGACGGCGTCGCCAGGTAGGGCGCCGACCGCCTCGACGATCGTCTGGACCTCGTCGTCGGTCAACTTGCGGGCCAGTGGACCCTTCGCCGGAAGCTTCGGTTGCTCGTCAGCCCGGGCGATCGATCCGTCAGCGTCGCCGGGTGGGTTCTCCAGTTGCAGCCAGCTACCGATGACCCCGGACTTGTTGGCGGCGTCGGCGAAGGCGTCGAACCATCGGCGGGGCCGGGGACCGCCGGCCGGGACCCGGAGGGCCCGGATGGCATGACCCTTGTCCAGGGCGAGTTGGAACATGGGCAGTTCCGTTGCGCCACCCAAGGCGGCGGTGAGCTCCGCGATGGCCAGGTCGAAGCGCAGGTCGGGTTTGTCGGTGCCGTAGCGGGTCACGGCATCGGCATACGTGAGGCGGGGGAAGGGTGCCTTGGCCCGCTTGACGGGCGCCAGGCCGCCCTCCGGCAGTTCGGTGACGACGTGCACCATCAGCTGCTCGACCTCGTCGAACACGTCCTCCTGGGTGGCGAAGGCCATCTCCAGGTCGATCTGGTAGAACTCGCCCGGGCTGCGGTCGGCACGTGACGCCTCGTCTCGGAAACAGGGCGCGATCTGGAAGTAACGCTCGATTCCGCCGACCATGAGCAGCTGCTTGAACTGCTGCGGAGCCTGGGGGAGGGCGTAAAACTCGCCGGGGTACAGCCGGCTGGGAACGAGGAAATCCCGGGCGCCCTCGGGGCTGCTGGCGGTGAGGATCGGGGTGGTTATCTCCAGGAATCCGCGGTCCGATAGGTGGGAGCGGACCAGCTGCGCCAGCCGCGCCCGTGCCTGGAGTCGGGCGACGACGGGGCCGCGACGGAGGTCGAGGTACCGGTACCGCATCCGGGCCTCCTCGGAGATCTCCGCCGCCGGGTCGATCGGGAAGGGAAGGACCTCGGCAACCGACAGCACCTCGACCGAGTCGACCGCCAACTCGATGGTGCCGGTGGCCAGCTTCGGGTTGAAGTCCTTTTCGTCGCGCGCGACGATCTCGCCCTCGACGCTGATGACGCTCTCGAGCCGCAGCCGGCTCAGCGTCTCGAATCCGGCTCGGTCAGGGTGCGACACCAACTGCAGCACGCCGCCTGTGTCGCGCAGGTCGATGAACAACAGGCCGCCGTGGTCGCGCTTGGCACCGATCCACCCGGCCAGACGGAGCCGCCGGCCCACGTAGCTCTCGGTGACGTCGCCCGCGCGGATGGCGCGGTAGGCATTCTGGGCCAAGGGAGGGTGCGACAGGCGATCGGTCACGGTGAGGATGAGGCTACAGGCCGTCGCCCGCCGGAAGGCCCAAGGTCGAGGCGCGAATGAGGCCCCCGCACCAGGCGGGGGCCTCATTTACCAGCTACCGGAACTTGGTGCTACGGATTGTTTCGAACCCGGCGCAGCACCCGGTGGGTGGCAGCAGCCAGGATCAACAGGCCGGCGGCGATCCACGGAAGCATAGGACCGGTACCGGTGGTAGCCAGGCCCGCCCCTGCCGCGGTGACCTGCGGAGCAATCAGCGTCACGGAGCCGCCAATGATGGCGCTGCCCACTGAACCGATTGCCGTGGCGACGCCTGTGGCGCCACCGGTGCAGTTACCGAGGCCGGCTGTCACATTGGCGGTGTCCTGAAGCACACCGGCCGCGGATCCAGCCGGGATGCTCACACCGATCGACACTGCGATGGGCGGATCACCAGGGTGGTACGTCCCCAAGTTGGCCCAGGTGATCGTCCCCGTGGAGGCGTTGTAGGTACCACCGTTGCTGATGCTGTTGATGGTGAACGTCGGGCTACCGGAGTTGACCGAGATCTTGTCGGTCGCCTTGATGCCGGTCAGGTCGCAGGTCGAGTCGTTCAGGGAGGCGCTCGTCGCCGGGATCAGGATGGTCCAGGTGAAGGTGTTGCCGGCCTGAACCACAGCGGGATTCGCAACCTTGGCCACCGGGACGGTGCAGGCGATCGCACCGTTGGGCAGCGCCACTTCAGACTCGACATGGCCCAGCCGAACGTCTGCGACGGTCAGCGCAGGCAGCGGAGGGGCGATCGGTGCGCCCAAGGAAGCATTGATGGCCAACAGGTCGTAGGCGACCGATGTCGAACCAGCTATCGCCCCCGGAAGGGTCGTACGGACGCCGACGTTGATGCTCAGGTGAACGCCCAGCAAGGCCAACGTGGTGCTGAGCGCTGAGCCGGTCCCGAGCAGGGGATTGATGATTCCTGCCAGCAGGCTCAACTTGACGTTGGCCAGCGTCGTCGTGACACCACTGACCTTCAGGTCGATCTTGACGACAGGGTCGTTGTTGGAGAAGGTCACGCTCGAGTGGCCCTCACCATCGGTGAAGGTCGAAACGGTGAACGGCGAGTTCGGGCCGTTGCCCTGCACCGTGACCGCCAACTGCACGGCGGCACCGAGGTTGACCGTCAGCGGCGTGATGATCTCCTCGACCGTGTTCTGGAGGCCGAAGGTGCCGTCTGCATTGGCAACCAGATCGGTCCGGGTACGGGACTGAGCAGCCTGCGTACCCGAAGCGCCGGTACCTGACACCAGCGGCGGGGTCTGTCCCACCACCGAGGTCGGCGCCGATGCGTCACCCTCGCCGTAGGCCAGTGGCTGGCCGACGGGGCAGAACGACGAATTGTATGCGGCCGCGGCCTTGCCGGTCAGGAGGCCAGTCGTGAGGATTCCCGGGATGTTGAGCGGGATGGCCGTCTTGGTGATGAGCCCGCTCGGCGGGGCGGCGTGCGCCTCGGCGATACCAAGCTTGAGCTGGTTGCTCTGAGCTGCGCTCAAGCCAAGTCCGACCTCAAGCCCGGAACCCCGCCCGTAGGCGTTGGCGGCGTTGGCTGTTTGATCGCTCTGGACGACCGCACCCGTGACAGGTGAAACCATCGCAGCACCGAGGCCGCCTCCGGCCGCAGTGTTGGCCGAGAACGCCTGCTCCACCTTCGCCAATGTCGACGCGCCCGACGACACCGCACTCAGATGGACCTCACTTCCTGTGCCATAGGCCAAGAAGGCGGCGCGTGAGAACGGCACCCCGGCAGCGGCCAAGGCTCGGGGTTGGGCCGAGGCATTCACCGCCGGGACCACCCCTACCGAGGCCATGGTGAGAACCGCAGTCCCCATCAGCGCCAAACCTCGCTTGCGAAATCGGATCATTTGTTGCAGCCTCCTCAGTTACCGGTCGTAATCCGGAAACAACGAAAAACGACTCCGCTTCACAGCGCGAACGCCACGGGACCTATCCCCATGTGTGACACGCCTCACACGTTGCCCGTCCAAGTCCATTTGATGGTATCTCTTTGTCCGTCTTGTCACATCTGCCTTCATCAGCGTTTGTGCAGCGTTGTGCGGCGATTTACGGCCGATCGGCACACCTTAATCAGGTCTTGACTCCGGTGGTGGATTCGGCTCTCCCAGCAGATCCCCGAGCCACTCGCGAATGCTTGCAAGCTCACGGCGCAGGTTAGCAGTATCCGCCTCAAGCGCCACGATTCGTTCGATCATGGCCGCGGCGTTGCCCGATGGTGAACGCTCCGATCGGCCGGACCTATCCCCACCGTCGCCAGCATCGCGTTCGTCTCGACCTTCGGGGATCGCCGTCGGACCGAGGAGGTGGACGTAGCGGTCCTCCCGCTGCCCCGCCCGGCGCTCGACCAGCCGTGCCAGGGGCTCGGGACGCCGGGCCAAGCGATCCAGGATGCCCGGGATGCCCCCGAGGTCGTTCAGGTCGTTGGCATCGCCGTAGCGTTCCGTGCGAGCAGCCAGTTCGTTCTGGGTCTGGCCCCCCCGGAGGAGCAGCACTGCGAGCACGGCCAGCTCCTGCGGCGACAGCGCCCACACCTCGTCGAGAACGTGGCGGTACTTGGTCACCCGGGCATGCGCCGGGTAGACGATGCGGATCAGCTTGCGTTCCCGCAGCGACGTCAAGGCGGCGTTGACCGTGCCTTCGCGATAGCTGACGACCGGGTCGCGGTTGCTCGTCTGGTTGCAGGCCGCGATCAAGGCGTTCATCGTCAAGGGATAGCTCTCGGGCGTCGTGGCGCCCTTCTCGATCAGGCAGCCGAGGACCCGTTGCTCCTCCTCGGTCAGCGGTACGGTCTGCTCCACGGCGGGCAGCCTATGGGTGGCGCCCCGATGGGCGGGATGCTCACTGCCCGGCCGTATGATGCAAGGCCCCGGACGATCGAGCAGGAGAGAGGGATCGGTGCCTGGCATGCCGCGCGACAGCTTCAATGTTCGTGCCCAATTTGTCGCGCCCGACGGCCGTTCGTTGACCGCGTATCGGCTGAATCGGCTCCCACCGACGCTAGATATCGACACGCTCCCCTTTTCCCTAAAGATCCTTTTGGAGAATCTTCTGCGCCACGAGGACGGCGTGAACGTGACCCCGGCCGATATCGAGGCGGTGGCCGGCTGGGATCCCGGCGCCGAACCGAGCCAGGAGATCAGCTATGCGCCGGCCCGGGTCCTGTTGCAGGACTTCACCGGGGTCCCGGCCGTGGTGGATCTGGCTGCGATGCGCGATGCCATGGCCGCCATGGGCGGCGACCCCGACCGGGTGAACCCCCTGATCCCGGCTGAGTTGGTGATCGACCACTCGGTCGTGGCGGACGTGGCCGGCGTGCCCGATGCCTTCGCCCGCAACGCCGCGTTGGAGTTCGACCGCAACCGGGAGCGCTACCAGTTCCTGCGCTGGGGCCAGACTGCGTTCGACAACTTCAAGGTCGTCCCGCCCGACACGGGGATCTGCCATCAGGTGAACCTGGAGTACCTGGCCAGGGTGGTGTTCGTGGATGACGCCACGGCGTGTGTCTACCCCGACACCCTGGTGGGGACCGACTCCCACACGACGATGGTCAACGGGCTCGGCGTCCTCGGCTGGGGCGTGGGCGGGATCGAGGCCGAGGCCGCCCTGCTTGGCCAGCCGGTGTCGATGCTGGTGCCCAAGGTGGTGGGGCTCCGGCTCACGGGGGCGTTGCCCGAGGGTTCGACGGCCACCGATCTGGTGCTCACCGTCACCGAGTTGTTGCGGCGCCAGGGGGTGGTCGGCAAGTTCGTCGAGTTCTACGGCGAGGGCGTGGCGGCGGTCCCGCTGGAAAACCGGGCGACCATCGGCAACATGTCGCCGGAATACGGATCGACCTGCGCCATCTTCCCGATCGACGACGAGACGCTGCGGTACCTCTCCTTTACCGGCCGGCCGGCGTCGCATGTCGCCCTCGTCGAGGCGTACGCCAAGGAGCAGGGGCTCTGGCACGACCCGTCGCACGAGGCGCGGTACTCGGAGCGCCTCGAACTCGACCTCGCCACGGTCGAGCCCAGCCTGGCCGGGCCGTCACGGCCCCAGGACCGGGTGCCCGTGACTGCGGCGAAGGCCATGTTCCGAGTCGCCTTGGCCTCGGCGGTCCCCGCCACCGCCGCGGCCGACTCCTGGCCGGCTGACATCGTCAACGGCACGCCCGATGAGGCGCTGGTCGAGACGTTCCCGGCCAGCGACCCGACGGCGCCTGGGAGCGGCGAGGGCGAGCGGGCGGGCCCGGGCGCCCCCGACGTCGTGGGCGACCGGCTCAGCAACCCCGTCCCGGTCACGCTCGCCGACGGCACCTCCTTCGAGATCGACCACGGTTACGTCGTGATCGCAGCCATCACGAGCTGCACCAACACGTCCAACCCTTCGGTGATGATCGCGGCCGGCCTGCTGGCCAAAAACGCCGTCGAGCATGGCCTGGTCGCCCAACCGTGGGTCAAGACGTCCCTCGCCCCCGGTTCGAAGGTCGTGATCGACTACTACGAACGGTCGGGCCTGCTGCCCTACCTGGAGAAACTCGGCTTCGGCCTGGTCGGTTACGGCTGCACCACCTGCATCGGCAACTCCGGCCCCCTCCGACCCGAACTCAGCGACGCCATCGACCAGGGCAACCTGGCCGTGGTGGCGGTCCTGTCGGGCAACCGCAACTTCGAGGGTCGCATCAATGCCGACGTGCGGATGAACTACCTGGCCTCGCCGCCACTCGTCGTCGCCTACGCCCTGGCGGGAACCATGGACGTCGACCTGCGCCACGAACCCCTTGGCCTCGACGGTGACGGCCAGCCGGTATTCCTGCGTGACCTCTGGCCCAGCGCCCACGAGGTGAGCCGGGTGGTGGACGACGCCATCGCCTCGGACATGTTCCGCAAGAGCTACGCCTCGGTGTTCGACGGCGACGACAACTGGAACGGCCTCGACATTCCGACCGGACAACGCTTCGCCTGGGATGGCGCCTCGACCTACGTCCGCAACCCTCCCTACTTCGAGGCCATGTCGGCCGCGCCGACGGGCATCGGCGACATCCACGGTGCCCGGGTGCTGGCGATGCTGGGCGACAGCGTCACCACCGACCACATCTCGCCGGCCGGCAGCATCCGCCGCAGCAGTCCCGCGGGCCGCTGGCTGGAGGAGGAGGGCGTGTCGGCTGCCGACTTCAACTCCTACGGCTCCCGGCGGGGCAACCACGAAGTCATGATCCGGGGCACCTTCGCCAACATTCGGCTGCGCAACCAGCTGGCGCCGGGCACTGAGGGCGGCGTGACCCGTCACCTCCCCGACGGCGAAGCGATGGCGATCTACGACGCCGCCATGGCCTACCAGGACGAAGCGACCCCGCTGCTTGTGCTGGCGGGCAAGGACTACGGGTCCGGGTCGTCACGCGACTGGGCGGCCAAGGGCACCCGGCTGCTCGGCATCCGCGCCGTGCTGGCCGAAAGCTTCGAGCGCATCCACCGTTCCAACCTGGTCGGGATGGGCGTGCTGCCCCTGCAGTTCAGGGGCGACACGGTGGCGTCACTGGGCCTCACCGGCGAGGAACTCTTCGAGATCACGGGCCTGGCGGGCCTGGCCGACGACGAGCGGCTGCCCGACGAGCTGGTCGTGCGCGCCGACGGCCGTGAGTTCGGGGTCCAGCTGCGCATCGACACACCCAAGGAAGAGGAGTACTACCGCCACGGGGGCATCCTCCCCTACGTGCTCCGACAGCTTCGGGACCGTCCCTAAAGGCGGTCTGGGGAAAAGCCTCGCGGTCGGCGCCGCGCCGTTGGCCGGGGGCTGCACCATTCGTGGTGCATTGGCCGGGCGCCAGCGCGCAGGAGCGGGGCAGCAGCAGTAGCGTTGTTGGGCGGTGGGCACCGCGGCCGCGTTCTTCGACCTCGACCGGACGTTGCTGCGAGGGGCCAGCGGACCCGTGGTGGCTGAAGCCCTCGGGCGAGCCGGGGTCGTGCCCAACCGGACAATCCCCGGGCAGGGCTTGCTGTACAAGACCTACGACCGATTCGGCGAATCGCTGCCGGGGATGGCCCTGGCTCGGGTGGCCGCGGCCGCCATGCGGGGCCGACGGCGATCGGCGGTGCAGGCCGCGGCCGAGACGGCCGCCGACGCCCTCATGGAGATGGTCGCGCCCTACGCCATCGCGTTGATCGACGAGCACCATCAGGCGGGCCGTCCCGTCGTGCTGGCCACGACGTCGCCGATGGATTTGGTGGAACCATTGGCTCGTCGCCTTGGCCTCGACGACGTGATCGCCACGCGCTACCAGGTGAGCGTCGACGGCAAGGGCGAACAGCGCTACACCGGCCGCCTGGACGGTGCCTTCGTGTGGGCCGCCGGGAAGTTGACCGCGGTCCGGTGGTGGGCGTCGGAACACGGCGTCGAGCTGTCGGACAGCTGGGCTTACTCCGACAGCGTCTACGACCTCCCCCTCCTGTCCTCGGTCGGCCACCCCGTGGCCGTCAATGCCGATCCCCGGCTGGCGGTGGTGGCCGCCGTGCGACGCTGGCCGCAGTTACATCTTGACGCACCACCGGGCGTGCCGAAGCTGATCGGCATCGAGCCGTTCGACGTCCTGAGGACCTTCGTGCGGGCCGAGTCGTTCCCCTACGCCCGATTCGACATCGCAGGCACCGACAACATCCCCCGCCGGGGCCCCGCCATCGTGGTCGCCAACCATCGCAGCTACTTCGACGCCATCGCACTGGGGCTCACCGTCATGCGAGCGGGCCGGCTCCCGCGCGCCCTGGCGAAGAAGGAGATCTTCGACGCACCGGTTCTCGGCCAGATGGCCAAGGTGTTGGGTCAGATCGTGGTCGATCGCGACGCCGGCGGCGGCAACGCGTTGGCGAGCGCGATCTCGGCGCTGAAGGGCGGTGAGGTGGTGGTCGTGCTCCCCCAGGGGACCATCCCCCGGGGTGAGGCGTTCTTCTCGCCCAAGCTCGAGGGCAAGACCGGCGCCGCCCGGCTGGCCGCGGCCACCGGCGCACCCGTCATCCCGGTGGGCGTCTGGGGCAGCGAGAAGGTCTGGCCTCGGTCGGCTCGGATGCCCAACGTCACCAACGTGCTCAACCCTCCCAAGGTCCGGGTTCGGGTCGGGCCGCCGATCACGCGTCTGACCGGCGATGCTCACGCGGACACGGCCAAGATCATGAAGGCCATCTCGGCCCAGCTGCCTCCGGAGGCCCGTCGGGCGCACAAACCGTCGGACGAGGAGTTACACCAGGCCAAACCGCCTTCCCGGGAGGCCTAAAGGCCGGTTCGGGTTCATTGTTGCCACAAACCGATGAAATAGATACATCGAGTGGCAAGAATGGTTTTGCCGGTCGCTCAGGCGCCGCCGACGCGGCCTACCGTCTGGGCTTCGAGGCGCTTGACTCGGCCCAATGGGACGACGTGCCAGAACTCGGCGACCACATCGGCCCAGTTGTCGAGCAACTGCGCCGCACGCGGGGAGCTGGTGAGCTCGTAGTGCTGCTCGATCAGCCAGCGCAGCTCCTGCTCGTCGCTTGAGTCCAAGCGGGTGGGCTCGACCAACGCCGGGTTGACTTGCCCTGTCGCCCGACGGTGCGGATCCCACAGGTACACGCCGCCGCCGGTCATGCCGGCGCCCACGTTGTAGCCGATCGGGCCCAACACGACAACCGTCCCGCCGGTCATGTATTCGCAGCAGTGGTCGCCCGCCCCTTCGACCACCGCCGTCGCGCCCGAGTTGCGGACCCCGAACCGTTCGCCGACCGAGCCCGCGATGAAAACCGTGCCGCCGGTGGCGCCGTACAGGCAGGTGTTGCCGGCCAGCACTGGATAGCCGGCGTCGTCGGCCGGTGGCTGGATCACGATGCGGCCGCCACCCATACCCTTGCCTACGTAGTCGTTGGCTTCCCCGGACAGGTCGAGCCAGATGCCGTCGGTGATGAAGGCGCCAAAGCTCTGTCCCGCTGAGCCGTGGAGGCGGACCCGGACACGGCCGCGAGGCGTCGACGTGCCGAACTCCAGCGCGAGCGCACCGCCGAGCGCGGCGCCGAAGGTCCGGTCACCGTTGGTGATGCGGTAGGACAGCTCGATGCGCTCGCCGTCCCACACCGGCCGGTAGGCGTCGGCCAGCAAACGGTCACCGAGGGCGGACCGGGCCCGTTGAATGGCGACGCCGGAAACGTAGCTCCTCGGCGTGTCGGGATCCGCCGGAGGTACCAGTAGCGGCGACAGGTCCAAGCTGTCGGCCCGGGCGTTGCCGACCGACTTCTGGCGCAGGCATTCGACGCGGCCGACCGCTTCGTCCATCGATCGCAATCCGAGTGAAGCCAGCCCGGCGCGGATCTCCTCGGCCACGAACAGCAGATACTTGGCCACTCCCTCTGCCGTGCCCGCAAACTTGGCCCGGAGGTGGGGCCGCTGGGTGGCGATCCCGGTCGTGCAGGTGTCCTTGTGGCAGGCCCGGAGCATGACGCAACCCTCGGCGATCATGGCCGCCGTGCCAAAGGAGAACTCGTCAGCACCGAGGAGGGCGGCGATCAGCACATCGCGGCCGGTCAGGAGCCCACCGTCGATGCGGAGGCGGACGCGGGCCCGCAGGCCGTTGTCGACCAGTGCCGTCTGGGTGTCGGCCAGGCCCAGTTCCCAGGGCATTCCGGCGTGCTTGATGGACGACAGGGGAGAGGCCCCGGTCCCGCCGTTGGCCCCGCTGATGTGGACCACCTCGGCCAGCGCCTTGACCACGCCGGCCGCGATGGTGCCGACGCCGTCTTCGGCCACGAGTTTCACCGAGACGTCGGCGAAGGCATTGATCTGCTTGAGGTCGAAGATCAGCTGGGCCAGGTCCTCGATGGAGTAGATGTCGTGGTGGGGCGGGGGGGAGATCAGCGTCACCCCGGGTTGGGTGTGGCGCAGGCGGGCGATCTCGTCGCTCACCTTGTGGCCCGGCAACTGGCCCCCTTCGCCGGGCTTGGACCCTTGGGCGACCTTGATCTGGAGTTCGTCGGCGAAGGCCAGGTACTGCGGGGTGACCCCGAAGCGGCCCGACGCGATCTGCTTGATCTTGCTGTTCTTGTCGCCCGTCGGCTGGCCCCGGGTCCGGAACCGGTAGGGCGCTTCGCCTCCTTCGCCACAGTTGGAACGGCCCCCGATGAGGTTCATGGCCTCGGCCAGGGTTTCGTGGGCCTCGGCGGAGAGGGACCCATGGCTCATGGCGCCCGTCGAGAACCGCTGGGCGATTGCCGTCGCGGGCTCGACCTCCTCGATGTCGACCGGCGGACCGGCGGGCACCATTTCGAGCAGGTCACGAACCTCGGTGGTGGGCCGGCTGTTGACCAGCTTGCAAAACGCGTCGTACAACGCCGTGTTGCCCTCGGCGATGGCCCGCTGGAGCAGCTTGGCGGCGATCGGTCCGCCCTCGCCGCTCAGCCCGCCGTTGCCATTGGTGACCGGGCTCATGCTGTGCGCTTGGAGGGAGTCGACGACCGCCTTGTTGTGGGTGTGGTATTCGCCTCCGCGCTTGAGGTCCCGGTAGTAGCCGGGATTCTCCAAGGTGGGGGCCTTCTCCGCCTCCCACCCAGCGGCGGCGTGGCGATCGAGGACGTCGGCGCCCAGTTCGTGCCAGCCGATTCCGGCGATGACGGTCGGCATACCCGAGAAGCAGCAGTCGACGACTTCGTGGCCAAGGCCGATGGCCTCGAAGATCTGCGCACCTCTATATGAGTCGACGGTGGCGATCCCCATTTTGGAGAGGATCTTGAGCACCCCGTCCTCGGCTGCCGCCTGGAATCGTTCCTGGGCCTCGGGAGCCGAGAGGTCGGAATCCTCCGATGCGTCGGCATCGGCGGCGACGGTTTCGAGCGCCAGCTGTGGGCAAACCGCGTCGGCACCGCAGCCCAGCAGGCAGGCGATGCCGTGCACGTCGCGCGTGTCGTCGGCCACCACGATCAGGCTGGCCTGGGTCCGTAGGCCCGAGCCGATCAGGTGGTGATGCACCGCGCCGGTGGCGAGTAGGGACGGCACGGGCGCCCTCGTGGCGGACACCGCGGAGTCGTCGATCAGAAGCAAGCCCGCTCCGAGGGCGACCGCCCGCTCGGCTTCGGTGCGCAGCCGGTCGATCGCAGCGGGCAGCCCTGCCACGCCTTCAGCCACAGGGAAGGTGGCGTCGAGGCGGACGGCGGGGAAGGGCGCGGTCGCGGTGTTGGTCAAGGCCGCGACGGCGGAAGGGAACAGAAAAAACGTGTCCATCTCCACCAGCTGGGCGGCCTCGGGGACCTCGGACAAGAGGGGGTGCCGTGGTCCGAGCAGGGTACGCAGGCTCATGACGAGGCGCTCGCGGAGGTGGTCGATGGCCGGATTGGTGACCTGAGCAAAGCGCTGCCGTAGGTAGTGGTGGATGGGGCGGGGGCGCCCGGCCAGGGGAGGGAGGGGTGTGTCGTCACCCATGGAGAAGGTCGGCTCCTTGGCGTCGTTCGCCATGGGCTTCACCATCATCCGCAACTCCTCGACGGTGTACCCGTGGGTCGCCTGGCGCCGGGCCAGGCTGATCGGTGCCGGGGTCTCTTGGACTGGTTCTCCATTGCGCATCTGGCGCAGGCCTTCGGCCGTCCAGTGCCCATACGGTGCCGCGGCCGCGATGCGGACCTTGCAGTCGTGGTCTTCGAGGATGCCCCGGCTCGGATCGACGAACAGCATCTGACCCGGTCCCAGCCGTCCGCGGCGCACCGTGCCATGGCCGGAAACGTCGACCGCGCCCGCCTCGGAGCACGCCGCGACCAGTCCGTCCTCGCAGATGGCATAGCGAACCGGGCGCAGCCCGTTGCGGTCGAGCGCTGCGCCGACCCCGACGCCGTCCGTGAAGATCAAGCCGGCCGGGCCATCCCAAGGCTCGACGAGCGAGGAGTGGTAACGGTAGAAGCAGCGCACCTCGGGGTCGAGGTCGCGGGAGCCCTCCCAAGCCTCGGGGATCAGCATGGCGACGGCGTGGCGGATGTCCCGGCCGCCCCGGACCAGCAGTTCGACGGCGCTGTCCAGCTGGCCGCTGTCGGAGTCGGACGGATGGAGTACCGGATGAAAGAGCTCTTCGTCGCCCAAGCCGGCGTCGATGGTGCCGAGGACCGCCCGGCCCTGCATCCGCCCGACGTTGCCCGCGATGGCGTTGATCTCGCCGTTGTGGCACAGCGTGCGGAATGGCTGCGCCCGTTCCCACGTCGGCAGAGTGTTGGTCGAGAATCGCTGGTGGAAGATGGCGAAGTGGCCGGTGACGTCGGGATTGGCCAGGTCGACATAGAAGGCCGGGAGGGCGTTAGCCGCCACCAGGCCCTTGTACACGATGGTCCGGAACGAACAGCTGGCCACATACACCTGCGACAGATCGGGAGCGGTCGCGATGCGGCGCCGCAACCGGAAGGCCGAGCGTTCCCGCCCGCTGGTCGCGTCGGCCGAGAGGATGGCTTGGAGGAAGCGCGGACGGCTGGCCCGAGCGCGGTCGCCCAGTTGACCCTCGTCGGTCGGCGGATCGCGCCATCCCTCGACGGTGAGCCCCTCCAGGCGGGCCAGCTCCTCGATCCGGACCCGTGGATCGTTGTCGCTCCGGATGAACAGGCTGGCGACGCCACGGTCGGGGCCGAAGATGGCGGCCGGAATGGGGAACAACAGGCCCGCCCCGTCGCCCGTCTTGGCGTCGGCCGCCACGGCGCCGCGGTGTATGACGCAGGCCAGTCCACCGAGCGCGGCCTCGATGATGTGTCGGGAGGCCCGGCCGTGGGCGTCGGCGACGAAGCCAATGCCACACGCGTCGCGCTCGCGCGAGGGTCGCGGAAGGGTATGAGTCGAAGGGCGCATGGGATGGGCTCCTGCTCGTGGGGACGTATCGCCCGACCGGGCCTTCCCCGTTGAAGGGGAGGCCGCGCTGCCACCCATCCCGGTCTTTGGAGTAGCCGCGAATGTATCGCGTCAGGGCAATCGGTTCGCGACGCCGGTCAACCGGTAGCGTTCGGTGATCGGGTCCGACTTTCGGTACGGGAAGGGATCGATGGCAGACAGCGGGAGGACCAATCCAGCGCCCGATTCGCCTGACGGGCCTGAGCAGGCCGGGCAGGCTCCGCCGGGCTATCCGCCACAGGTTCCTTCGCCCGCCGCACCCTCGCCGACCGAGATCCTGCCCGCGTCCGAGGCTCCGGTGCCGCCGGAGTCGGTGGCGCAGCCGCCCTGGGTTCCACCAGCGCCTCCGCCCCCAATGCCACCGCCATCACCGTACGGACCAGGATCGGCGCCGTACGGACCTGGATCGGCATCGGGACCGGGACCGGGGCCGGCACCGGCCGGGGCACCGGCACGGGGACCGGAGCCGGCCCCTCGTTACGGCGCGCCTCCGTCGACGCCGCCTGGATCGGGCTACGAGCAGCCGCGGCAGTACGAGCCGCCGGCACCGCCGCCCCCGGCATACCAGCCGCCCCCCGACTACGGGCCGCCCCCGACCTCTCCGCCTGCGCCCGGATACGAGCAACCACCCCGCTTCGAGGGGTCTTCGCCCGCCGAACAGGCTCCCCGGTACGAAGAGGCCCCCAACTACGGTGAGGCGCCGGGATATCAACAGGGCCCCCGATATGAGGAGGCACCTCGGTACGGGCAGGGGCCGGGGTATCAACTGGCCCAACCGAGCCCGGGGTATCAACCGGCCCAACCGGGCCCGGGGGGCTGGGGGTCCGCCCTACCCAGTCCCGCCCGGCCTCGGCGCCGGACGATGTCCGATCTGGCGGACACCCCGCCTCATCTTGTGGCCAGCCTGGCGATCAGCGCCGGTGTGGCGGCACTGTTCGTCGCCAATCTCTTCATCGCCTTGGGGCTACCGACCGGCACGGCGGGCAATGTCCGACTGCTGCAGTTCCTCTCGGCTGCTGATGTCGCGGTCGGCGCGGTGCTGGTCTTGGCGGTCGCGCTGATCGCGCTGGCACCGCCGCCGCCACTGGCAGCCATCGAGCCGACCATCCCCGGCCCGGCGACCGCGGGCGCAGCCGCCCGGCCCGACACGTTCCGTCTCGTCGCCGGCTTCGTGTCCGTGGCGGTGGCCGCGGGCGGATTGGTCCGGGCCATCGTCGTGCTCACCATCGCCGACCAGCGCGGTGCGGTAAAGGTGGGCAACATGATCGACGCCCTGGCTGCGGTGGCCGTCGCCGCGGTCGCGGCGTACTGGGCCTTGCGGCCCAAGTAAGCCGCTACAGATCCGGCCAGCGGGGCTCCCGGTGGCGGCGGCTGCGCTCGCGGGGACCCACATGGTCGCCCAGCGCCCACGCCCGGCGCCAGGTGCTGGCCGATGGTCCCGTCAGGGCCGGCGTCACGCCTCCGGCGGCTCGGCGCCGGGCGGTCCACCAATCGCTCTGCTGCTCATCGGCCAGCACGTCGAGGGCCCCTTCGATCTGGCTCGCCAAATCACGAGCGTCGGTCCCTTCGCGGGGTCGCAGCGGCTTGCCGAAGGTGATCCGGGTCGTCGCCAGGCGCACCCGGTTCCCATGGCGGGGCAGCACCCGGCGCGTTCCCTCGACATAGATCGGGACGACCGGTCGCTGGGTCCGCACCGAGAGCCACGCGGCGCCCGGCCGGTGGGTCTGGCCCCAACCGTCAGGGGTGCGGCCGCCCTCGGGAAAGATCAAAAGGCTCCAGCCGTCGTCGAGCAGGGACGCCGCCAGATTGGCCGATCGCCGGTTGACCCGGAGGCGTTCGATCGGGATGGCATTGATAGTGAAGGCGAAGAACGCCGCCTTCCATCGCCGGTCGAAGAAGTAGTCGGCGCCCGCGGCCACGACCGTTCGGTGCCGCCAGCGGTCGGGTAGCACGCCGAGCAGCAGCGGGGTGTCGATGTGGCTGGCGTGGTTGGCGGTGAAGATCACCGGTTCGTCGAGCTGTTCGAGTCGATCCAAGCCGTCCACTCGCGGCGCCGCCAGCAGGTGGGCGAGGGGACGGGTCACGCCCTCGGTCACCACGACCCGAGCCAACCGGGCGCCATAGCTGCGGGCCCACTCGGTTTGGTAGTCGACGCCGAGCGTGTTTGGGGCCGGAGGCCGTTCCACCGTCCCGGGCCACGTCGGCGTGGTCCAAGGAAACGTCGCCCGCGAGAGCGCCCGAGCGCCGGGCGCGTTCCTAATGGACATCGGCGATCATCATCGGTGGGCAATGGAAATGGGTGATGCTGGGATCGCGGCCCACGATGTCCTCGGCCATCTCCAAGGCGTCGCGCATGGTGGAAGCTCGCTTGAATCCCATGCGGTGCACCGCCTTGGTGTCGCCCCCCACGATGATCACCCCGGCCGCGTGGTCGAGGGCGTGGGCGCACCAATACCACATGTAGAACGGGTGGACCCCGTGGTAGGCGTAGCTGGTCCGGTACAGGTGGCGGTACCAGTCGTCGGTCGCGAAGCGTTCCTCGTAGGTCTTCTCGATCTCGACGGGGTCGGTGGTGTCGGCCAGTACCTCCTCGAAGAAATCGATGTAGGACGGATGGTGGACGGGGTTGAAGGCCCAAGGAGTCGGGTGGCTCAGGATCAGCACGCCGCCCGGGCGCACCAGCGGCTTGCCCCGGTACAGGTTGAAGAAGTAGCCCAGGCCGAGGCACGCCACCAGAATCGGGTTCATGATCGAGTTGACGTTGTAGGGGCAGATGTACGGAAGGCCGAAGATGACGACGTCGGTCTGGCCTTCCACATCGACGAGTTGCTGGCGGTAGACGTGCTCGGTGGTGATGGCGTGTACCGCCTCCACCTCGCCGGCCTGCACGCTGCTCATCTTGTGCGGTGACTTGATCGACTGGAAGATCGATCGGGCCAGGCGGTCCGGGGTTCGTTCCAGGCTCTTGCTCACCGCCAGGAAGCTCGCCCGGTCGCGCGCCCCCCACTCCCACTCCCGCTTCTGGAGGAAACCGAAGGCGGAGGGGAAGGTGTCGGTGTTCAGCGTGGTCTCGATCTGGAAGACCTTGACCCCGCTGGCTGCGATCAGCCGCCCCATTCGCCAATTAGAGGTGTGCAACTCGGAGCGGGTCTGGTCCATGAAGCTGCGGCTGTGTTGCATGGTGCGCACGTTGTGGTGGTGGCGCAGGCTCTTGTACGACGCCAGTCCGGTGGCGACACTCTTGTGGCCGCCGTCCATGGCGACCAGGTTGATGTTCACGTAGACGAGGAGGTCCGATTCCGCCGCCCGCCGGTTGATCTCCACGTCCTCGCCGTGATCGGTCCGGCCCAGGTGTACCAATGCCGAGGGGTCCTCGGCGTCGTGCTGGAGCAGCAGCCCATGGGGTGCGAAGGCGTCGTAGATGCGGTCGCCCAGGGCGTGACGCAGCTCCGCCGGAGTCATTCGCCGGTGCAGCGCTAGGGCGCAGATCAACACGACATCGTCGACGCCCCCTTCGGCGGCCACGTCGAGCACCGCTTCGATGACCCGCTGGCGGTTGTCGGGGCGCTCCATCGGTGGAAGGGGCAGCGAGATGTCGTCGAACGCGATGGTGAGGCGCATGCCCGCCTTCATGAGCGTCGGCAGGGGCGCCATGTCGCCCTCCGGGTGCAGGAGGGCCTGGCGGATGGCGTCGTCGGGATCCTTCAAGGCGTCGACCGGCTCGGGTGGGTACAGGATCCGGCTGCCCTCCGGGAGCCGGAGGAGCTTGAACCCCTCCCCGTGCCAGCAGAGCGTGGGCGGGGTGGACCGGTCGACCTCGAGGACGAACCCGGGGCGAGACATCAGGCGTGCATCTCCTTGGTGCGGAACTTCCTAGTGGGTCGCAGGTCGAAGGCAACCTTGGTGGCCCCGCGGCGGCCGGCGGCGGCCGCGTGCTGGATTGCTTCGCGGTAGCGGGTGAGCGGATAGAGCGCCGATACCAGCCGTTCTAGTCCGGCGTCGGCGACCAGCTCGAAGGACAGGTCGAAGGTGCGGCGGGGGACGGCCGCCTCGGTGCCCGCGCCGGCGACGAGTTCGGTGCCGTAGGCGTAGGCGCCGGTGATCGAAACCTCCCGCTGCCACAGGCCGGTCAGGTCGACCTTGACCTGCCCGGGCATGCCGAGCAGCACCACTGTGCCGCCCGGCGCCACGACCTCGAGGGCCGAGGAAAGGGATTGGCTGGTGCCGACACAGTCGAAGACCAAGCTGGCACCGCCGGTGAGCTGGCCGGAGTCCAGCACCAACGAGCCGGTGCGCCGGCGTACACCCCGGGCCAGTTCGCCCGGCTCGACCACCGTGCAATCGGCGAGGTCCCGCGCCAGGCGGCGCTGCTCGGGGTGCTTGGCCACGACCAGCAATGTCTCGATGTCGGGTCGCAGGCGTCCAAGGGCGGCCACGGTGCACAGCCCGAGGGTCCCGGCGCCGATGACCACGGCGGTCTCGTGGCCGGCGCCCCCCCGGCCGAGGAGCGCGCCGTGCAGGGCGCACGCCGCCGGTTCGACCATGACCGCGGCCTGGTCGCTGAACGAATCGGGGACGGCGTGAAGTTGGCTGTCGTGGGCCACGAGCGCCGTCCCCCACCCGCCTCCGGTGAGCGAGCAGTAGCCGGTCTGCAGTCCCGGCTTCAGATGGCCGAACGCCAGGTTGCGGCAGCGATTGGTCTGGCCTTGGGCGCAGGCCGGGCAGGGGGGATCGATGCCCCGGGCGGCGCAGCGCAGCACCGGCTCGAGCACGACGCGTGCGCCGCCGTCGAGCTCGCCCACCACCTCGTGGCCGGGGACGAACGGGAAGCTCACGAGCGGCTCGAAGTATCTCGACGCCCGCCCGTCGATGGTGGCCAGGTCGCTGCCGCAGATGCCCGAGAGGCGGGGCCGGACCCGGTGCCACCCGGGTGCGGGCAGGTCGGGCTCGTCGACATCGGTGAGCCGCAGCGGCCCCACCCGGGCACCGCTCCCGCTGCGCCACTCCGACGCCACCCGGGCGGCCGCGAACTTGGGTAACGACCGTTCGAAGAGCAGCGCCTTCATCGCGCCGCCGGCGTCATGAGTTGGCCCCGGCCCGGGCGATCGGCAGCAACGGCCGGGGGCCACCGGCGGCGCGGGGCCACTGCTCGACGTGCCAGCCCCGCTTGCGGGCGATGGCGGCCAGCTTGGTTTCGGGGTTTACCGCCACCGGATGGCCCACCGCCTCCAGCATCGGCAGGTCGCTGGCCGAGTCGGCGTAGGCGACCGATTCCTGCAGGTCGAGCCCTCGGGCGGCCGCGTAGTCGGCCATGAGCAAGGCGCGCGCCTCGCCGGTCGGCGGACCAGCCAGCAACTCCCCGGTGTAGCGGCCGTTCTCGATCCCGAGCGACGCGCACATCACGTCGTCGAACAGCGGCCGCAGCGGCTCGATGGCCACGTCCAGGGCGCCGGTGATGAGCAGCGTGCGATGGCCGAGACGCCTATGCGCCCGGACCCGGCGGATGCCGGCAGGGAAAGCCTTGGTCAGCAACAGGTCGCTCCACAGCTCCCAGGAGTCGTGTTCCAGGCGGGCGACGGGGGCGCCTTCGTAGCGACGGTAGAAATGGCGGAGAAAGTCCCCGCGGTCCTGGCGATCGAGGGCGAGGAGGCGGGGAGCCTCGCGCAGGGTGCGCAGGACCAAGCGCAAACGATCGTCGTCATCGATGCGCCGGGTGGCCAACCAGGCATAGGAATCGACCACGTTGGAGGCGATGAGGGTGTTCTCCAGGTCGAAGACCGCCAGCTGGCGCTCGGGCGCCAGCACCGCCCGGCGACCTCGTTCCTCACGGGTCGGGGCGGCGACGCTGCGCCGGGGCCCACCGGCGGTGCGGACCCGGGCGTGGGAGACGACCGACGGCATGTGGGTCTCGCGGACGTACATCGGCCATTCGATACCCGCCGGGTCGAAGAGAAAGTCGGCCTGGTCGGCGGGAGGCAGCTTGGCCCACAGTTCCAGGAGGTGGTCGACCCGGAAGACTGCCTCGGTCTCGGTGTAGGCGCCGTACAACTCGACGTAGCCCAGGGCCCGTTCGGCTTCCGTGCGTTTCTCCTCCAGCCGGGCCGAAAGCTCGGCCTGGCGGCCTCGTAGAGGCAGCGTCTGGAGACTCTTCTCGGCGACGGAAAGCACCTTGGCCGCCTGGGCCAGTTGCCGCCGGACCCGGCCCCGTCCGGGATAGGACCACTCGGGGACCACGATGGGCTGGCCGTTGCTGTCCGCCAGAGGATGCTCGCCGAACCAGCCTCGGACCAACTCGACCAGCTGGCGGTAGCGCAACGGGTTCCTCGAGCCGGAGGCGACCTGGAACACGGCGGGCGGCGCGCCCGGCGGTGGACCGCCGTCGGCGGCGACCGCCAAGAGAGCCGCCACGACGAGATCGACCGGGATGACATCGACCACGCCTTCGGGCAGTCCCGGAAACTCCTTCAGCAGACCCCGTCCCAGGCTGATGATGACCGGCTCTGCCATCCGGAACCCCCGGATCCATCCGGCATGGGGTTCCGCGAGAGCCGACTCGATGATCGAAGGGCGCACGATGGAGAGCCGCACGCCGTCGTGCGACTCGAGCAGGGCCCGTTCGCCGAGAGCCTTGGTGTAGGCGTAGGCATCAGGCCACCCGAGCGCCTGGGCCCGGGCCTTTCCGGCCTTGACGAGGTGGTCCTTGACCCATTCTTCACGGAGCTTCTCGGCCTTGGCCGCCAGCACCGGCGTCCCTGCAGCGCCAAGCTCCGCCCTTGCCGCCTTGGAGAACTTGGACAGTCGCTCGGGCTTGCGGCTCTCGGCGTCGGCGTCGGCGCGGACCCGGCGAGCGGCGGTCACCTCGGGTCGCCACTCGACCTCGGTCGCGAAGGGGGTATCCGGGAGGAGGGCCTCGGGCGCATCCCCCCGGCGGGATCCGGCCACGTAAGCGGTGGACACGGTGATGAGATGCGGCAGTTCTGACCCGGCCGCGGCATCGCAATGGGCCGCCCGGGCAGCCGCCATGGCGGCCGCCACCCGGCTCGGTCCCAGCAGGTTTACCTCGACGGCGCTGTCGAGGGGCGAGTCGAAGCTGACCGACGCCGCCGAGTGGATCACGGTGCGGCATCCCGCCAGCACCACCCGTCCGGCCTCGTCGAGGCCCAGGCCGTCGGTGCCGACGTCGCCCGCCACGGCCACGATCCGACGCCCCATCTCCTCGTCGAACGCGGGCCCGAGTTCGCGCCGCAGCCGATCGAAGCAGTCGTTGCGCAATATCTCCCGCCGGACCCGCTCCGGCGCGCCCCGCCGGCCCGGACGGACCAGTAAGGCCACCTCGGAGTCGGGTATCTGGCGAAGCAGCCGCTCGACCAGTGCCGTGCCGAGGAAGCCAGTCGCGCCGGTGATGGCGATGCGCTGGCCGGCCAGTGCCTCACGGAGCATGCGACATTATCTACCATTTGGTAGATGACAAGCGCCAGCACCCGCGACCGCGTCGTGGACGCCGCAGTCGCGGCCTTCGGGTCCCGGGGCTACGACGGCACCAGCCTCGACGCCCTGGCCGGAGAGTTGGGCGTCCGCAAGCAGACGATCCTGTACTACTGCCCGTCGAAGGAGGCGTTGCTCGACGCGGCCATCGACCGGGCGTCGGGGGAGCTGTCGGCCGCGCTCGAGGAGGCGCTCGACGGCGCGGGGACCGGCTGGAGTCGCGTCGAGGCGGTGGTTCGCTCCGTGTTCCGCCTGGCCGCCCGGCGCCCCGAGTTGCTGGGCCTGTTGCGCGAGGTGAGCCGGCTCGGCCCGCCGGCCGCAACGCGCCTGACGACCGCCCTGGAACCGCTGATCGGCCGGGCGACGGCGTTTCTGGAGAGCGAGATGGACGGCGGCACCATGCGCCGCCACGACCCGAAGTTGCTCCTGCTTGCGGCCTACTCGGCCGTCATCGGCGTGGCCACCGAGGTCGAGGTACTGAAGGCGTTGGGCTATGAGCCGACGGCCCGGTCCCTGGTGCGGCGCAGGCGGGAACTCCTGTCGTTCCTCCGTTCGGCGCTGGTGTCCAGCTGACGGCCGCCGCGGGAGCGTTTTGGGTGAACCCTGTTGCTTTGGGTCCGCGTATTGGTGCCTGACAGCAATAAGCGGACCCAAAGCGCTGGATCGTCCCCAGACATCCCCAAGGGTCGGGCGAGGGTCGGGCGCGGTCAGCTGCGGCGGGTGGGCTTCGACTTCGGTGGGGTGTAGCGACGGTTGGGAGCCGGGGTCTTGGCGACGGGCGCGGCGCCTTGGGCGGCGCCCTTGCGGCGACTGGCCTTCGCGGCCGCGCGGGCTTGGGCGGCGCTTCGTCGCTCGGCTGCTGTCATGGTGGGCTGCGCCCGTCGGGCCTTGTTCTGGGCATTGCTCGTGCGCATCACCAGGTAGCCGCTGTAGGCCACGCACGCCAACTCGAGGGGAAGGAAGTACGACAGCGCGATCCCGCAGAGGAACCCCGCCAGGGCCGTGAAGACGCGCTGCCCATGGCGCACCGCGACCACCAGCAACGCGGTCGACAGGGCACCGATTCCGGCCAGCAATACGTCGTGCGAGCCGACCAGCGCCACACCGGCTGACCCGGCGGCGGCGACGCCGGCCAGCACGTACCCGATCCGCTGCTCGCGGGGGTCCATCTGAGTCGGCTTCGCAGGCGCAGACGCAGGCGCGGACGCAGGCTGCGGTGCTGCCGGCTCCACCGCGTCGGATTCGCTCACTCGGCGTGGTCGGGCGGAGCGAGCAGCCAGGGGCGGATCTTGACCACCTTGTCGCTCGGGAGGATGCCGCCCAGATCTGCCTCGACGCAGAGGTCGGTAGGCGGTTCGCCCGATGCTTCCATCACCACCGCGGCTTCCTCACGCTGAGGCTCGAAGACCTCCTTGAGGCCCAAGCCGAATCCCGTGAGGAGGACGCCGGCCACACTCCGGCGCCGCCACGACTCCATTCGGGGAGGAAGTGCGGTGTGGATCTCCCCGTTGGCATCGGGTTCCGGGTCGAGACGGAGTTCCATGCCATCGACGTCTACCGTTCGCGGCTGGTCGGCCTCCTCCACGCTCCCACCGTACTCAACTGCGAAGGTCCAGCGTCCTAGTCGAGTGCGTCCTTGACCTTGTCCTTTACGTCGTCGACCTTGTCCTTGACCGAACCCGTGGCCCGGTCGATCTTGCCTTCGCGCTTCATGTCGTCATCGTCGGTGAGGTCGCCAACCGCTTCTTTGGCGCGGCCCTTCAGA
>JAUTXM010000145.1 GCA_030838025.1 Acidimicrobiaceae bacterium | reverse complement strand
CGGCCCAACCCGGGTTTCGCCTATGCGGTGGAGAAAGCCGAGGCCGAGCGAATGGTCGCCGAGTGGGCGGACGACCATCCCGAGGTGCTGGTCACGATCCTCCGTCCTACCGTGACGGTCGGGTCATCGGGGCCTGCGCTTTATCAGGCCCTCGGGGGGACCAAGGCGCCCCAGCCGGACGACAGTGCCCGGCCCATGCAGTTCCTCGACGTGGAGGACTTGGCGGCTGCCATCGTCTTCGCCTGGGAGCACCGGCTCTCGGGGGTGTTCAACGTGGCCCCCGACGGCTGGATCACCCATGAACAGGCCCGGGCCATCGTTGGCGGAGTGGCCCGGCTGCGCCTGCCGGGGCGGCTGGCGGGTGCGGTGGCGTCGGCCGGCTGGAAGCTGCTGCGAACCGGGACGCCGATCCAGGCCCGGCCGTACTCGGTGCATCCATGGGTCGTGGCCAACGACCGCCTCCGGGCCACCGGTTGGGTGCCCGAGCGGTCCAACGAAGAGGCGTTGGTGTCGAGCGACAATCGCAGCCACTGGAGCGACCTGCCGCCCAGCCGGCGCCAGGAGATGGCGTTGGTCGCGGCCGGCGCGGGCGTGGTGGCGGTTATCGGCGGGGCGGTCGCGGGGGCGCTGGCGGTGGTGTCGCGGGCCCGGCGCCGTCCGGGTTGAGCCTCGGTTTTTAGGGGTAGTCGGGAACGGGGCGTTCGAGCAGGACCACGTTGGTCGCGTGGGCATCGCCCTCGTGGATGTACGTGAGGTTGACCTGGTCGCCGGGACGGTGCTGGCGAACGACTGTTTCCAGGGTGCCCTCGGAGTCGATCGACTGGCCCGCGAACATGGTGATGACGTCCCCGGTTGCCACGCCCGCCCGGGCCGCGGGGCTATGGCTGTCGACGTCCTGCACCACCGTCCCCCGCTCGATCCCGAGCGCCCGGCCGGTGGCGCTGTCGAGATCGGTGCCCTGCACGCCGAGCCAGGTGTGGGTCACCTTCCCGGTGGCGAGCAGCTGGTTGGCGACGTCTTGGGCCACTTCGATCGGCGTGGCCAGGGCGAGGGTCGTGGACTGATCCGAGAGCGCGATGGCCGTGGTGATGCCGACCACCATGCCGCTGGAGTCGACGAGCGCCCCGCCGCTGCTGCCAGGCTCGATGGTGGCGTCGGTCTTGATCATGTCGAGCAGCGGAGGCCCGTTCGTCGAGCTGACATGGAGGTCAACGGCGCTGATGATGCCCGTCGTCACCGAATGGCCGCCGGACAGGCTCACGGGCGAGCCGATGGCGATCGCCATCTGGCCCACCCGGAGCTGGGTGGAGGTCCCGAGCGTGGCGACGAGGCGGGACTTGGTGTCCTGCATCTTCACCACGGCGATGTCGGTGGCTCGGTCGGTGCCGACCAGGCGGCAGTTGACGTGGCGTCCGTCGAAGGTCACCGCGACGAGGGACTGGGCTCCGTCGACCACGTGCTGGTTGGTCAATATGTAGCCGTCGCTGCGGAAGATGACGCCCGAGCCGCTGCCCGTGGCCGGGTTGCCGTTGACGAGGAGCTCGACGATCGAGGGCTTCAAGTGATCGGCGATGCTGCCGACCACGTCCTCGGGCTTCGGGCTGGTGCCGATGGTCACGTACGGGCTGCTCGGGTCCACCAGCTGCTCGATGGGCCGGACCACCGTCGTCGACCGGTGGTATTGGCCCGCCACCACGCCGGCACCCGACGCGAGCAGGGCGCCCACGACGCCCGCCAGCAGTGCCACGGTCCAGAGGCGCCGGTCGATGTCACGGGGGCTCAGGCCGGGAATGGTCCCGATCCCCGTGCGGGCGCCGCCGCTTCGACCGGTCGTCGAACCCGAAGCCGAACCTGAACCTGAAGCCGAGGCGGAGGCCGAGGCGGAGGCTCCGGGCGAGGCGGAAAGGGGGAGACTGCCGGCTAGTTCCGATGGGTGGCGCCACAGGCGATCGTCGGGCGGAAGCCACGGGAAAAGTGGCTCGTCCGCTTCCAGCCCGTCGTCAGGATCCACTAAAACGCCAGGTTATCGGGGTAACTTCCCGCGCTGCGGTCGCGCCGCCCGGCGAATGTGGCGCCAGTGGACACGACGCGGCCACGCCGGGCCTTACCATTGGGCTGTGGGTAACGCTGTGGATGGATCGGAGAGCCCCGGCAGCGGCGACGACTGGATCGCGCTGACCGATCGTGCGTTGCCGGCGACCGAGGCGCTGGCGTGGTCGGTGCTACCAGGTTGTGGCGCCGAGGTGCTCTTCAGCGGGACGGTCCGCGACCACGCCGACGGCCGCGCAGGGGTCACCGAGTTGGAGTACGAGGCGTATGAGGAGGCTGGGCGGGCCCGGCTGGAGGCGATCGCGGCCGAGGCGCGGCGGCGGTGGAGCGATCTCGGACGGGTTGCCCTGCTGCACCGGGTGGGCCGGTTGCAGGTCGGCGAGTGCTCGGTGATCGTGGTTGTTTCGGCGCCCCATCGCGCGGTGGCGTTCGAGGCGGCCCGGTGGTGCATCGACACGCTGAAATCGACGGTCCCCATATGGAAGCGCGAGACGTGGGAAGGTGGAGTGGGCTGGGGGACCGACGCTTCGGATATCGCCACCATTGAGGAGGAGGGGAGGGTGCCCTCATGATCGCAGGGATGGTCCTTTCCAATCTGTTCTATGTGGTCGGCGCGATCGTGGCGGCAACGGTGGTCAGCGCCTTCGTGCTGCTGCATCACCGCCGGCCGAAATCACTCGAGGCGGGGATCGAAATGTTCAGCCGCGAGTTGAGGGCGCTGGAGCCCGAACGTCGGGACCCCGGTGCCGGATCGCAAGGGTCGCGTGTGGTGCCGACCGAGGGGACCCGCGATGGGGGACCTCGACCCGCGATGCGCACCGGTGGCGCCGGTGGCGCCGGGCGCGCTCGGCGCGCCGCGTCGCCGCGCGATCGGGCCGGGGCGGGATCGCCGGCGGGAGCTTCCCTGGGGACGCCGCAGCGCCAGAGTCAGGACCAGGCGCTGCACCGTGGTCCAACGGTGAAACGGTTGGGATCGCCGTCATCGTCCTCGGCGGTGTCGCCGTCGGTGTCGTCGGGCGAGTCGGCAGGGGAAAGCTTCTCGACCGAGCCGACGACCCAGCCGACCAATGTGGTCGCACTACCGGTAGAAGACGGTCGACGCAACGAGGCCCGGGCCCCGTGGCCGCATCAGGAGGACGAACCTGGCTAGGGACCTGGCCATCGACCTGGGTACGGCCAATACCCTGGTCTACGCCCGAGGTCGCGGGATCGTGCTCAACGAGCCAACGGTCATCGCGTTGAACTCGCGCACCCATGACGTACTCGCCATGGGCCAGGAAGCGTGGCAGATGATCGGCCGTACGCCCGGCTACATCGTGGCGGTGCGGCCGTTGCGCAAAGGCGCCATTACCGACTTCGACATCACCCAGCGCATGATCCGGCTGTTGCTCCAACGCGCCGGCGTGTCGCGCTTCAACCGTCCCCGCGTGCTGATCTGCGTTCCCTCGGCGATCACCGAGGTCGAACGGCGAGCGGTCGAAGAGGCGGCGCGCGGCGCCGGGGCGACCGGGGCCTACCTGATCGAGCAGCCCATGGCCGCCGCCATCGGCGCCGGGCTGCCGATCCACGAACCGTTGGGCAACATGATCGTCGATGTCGGCGGCGGCACGACCGAGACGGCGGTGATCTCCCTGGGCGGCATCGTCGCCCTGCAGGCCATCCGGGTGGGCGGCTTCGACATGGACGCCACGATCCAGACCTACGTGCGGCGTGAGTACGGGATCGCAGTGGGCGAGCGGACGGCCGAAGAGATCAAGATGGCGATCGGTTCGGCGTGGCCCCTCGCCGACGAGATGAAGGCCGAGGTGCGTGGTCGCGACCTCATGAGCGGCTTGCCCAAGACCGTGATCTTGTCGCCCGAGGAGGTTCGCGAGGCGCTCGAGGAACAGGTCAGCGCCATCGTCGATTCCGTCGTCAAGTGCCTCGGCATGGCTCCGCCCGAGTTGGCCCAGGACCTGATCCTGCAGGGAATCCACCTCGTCGGCGGGGGCGGGATGCTGCGAGGACTCGACCGCCGCCTGGCCGAGGACACCGCGGTTCCGGTTCATCTGGTCGAGGCGCCGCTGGAGTGCGTGGTGCTCGGCGCGGGCCGCTGCCTTGAGGCGTTTGAGTCGCTCAAGGTGATGTTCATGGGAGCGGCTCGCTAGCTCCAGTAAGGTTGGGGCTTCACGAGCCGCTTGGCGATCGGTAGTTTGATCGTTCAAGTCGCATTGCTTGAGACCCCAGGCATCTGTGATTCGGGACCTTTTGGGTGACGAATCAGTCAGGTGGCTCACAACCGAGGAGCTCGAGCGCAATGCCGATAGCGCTGGCCATGCCTGTCGTACGCGTCGCGGCCGCCGTGCCTGTCGTGGCCGCGGCGCCTGCTGTGGCCGCCGTGCCTGCCGGAGCACCATGTCGTCCGATCTGACCGCAGAGGGGCCCGTCACCGAGTCGCTTCTGTCGTTGGCGAGGATCCTGTTCGCCGGCCAGAGCATCGAGGAGACCCTCGATGCGGTGGCCCAGCTTGCCCAGGCGAGCATCCCGGGCTGCGACTCCGCCAGTGTAACGGTCATGCACGACGGCCAGCCGAGCACGTCAGTGTCCACCGGCGAAATGGCGTGGGATGTCGATCAACGCCAGTACGCGTCTGACGAAGGGCCGTGCCTCGATGCGGTGCGTCTCCAGACCATCGTGAAGGTGGACTCGTATTTGGACGAAGCCCGGTGGCCGAACCTGGTGCCGACTGCGATCGACCACGGCGTCCGTAGCTCGCTGTCATTGCCCCTTGTCGCCCTCGACGAGCCGGTCGGAGCCTTGAACCTGTACTCCACGACGCCATCGGGTTTCGACCACGCGGTCGGAGTCGGCCGTACGTTCGCCACCCAGGCGGCCATTACCCTGGCCAATGCGGCTGCGCTGCAGCGGGCGACTGAGCTCGCCCGTCACCTCTCCATTGCCTTGGAGCGGCGCGACGTGATCGGACAGGCAAAGGGGATACTCATCGCGCAGAGTGGCATGTCATCAGAAGAAGCGTTCAACGTGCTCCGCCGGGCCTCCCAGCGCAGCAACCGCAAACTGCACGAACTGGCAGAGGAGATGGTCCAGCGGCACGCGTCGAAGGTTGCGGCTGACTGATGGAACCCGTTTTGGCTCCGTCGGG
>JAUTXM010000007.1 GCA_030838025.1 Acidimicrobiaceae bacterium | reverse complement strand
AGGTCGCCGACCCCGGTTCGACTCGCCGGCTGTCCGATCGTCGCATTCCACGCCGTCTCGAAGCTGTTCTCGGCGTTCACGCGCACGAGAACCCCCCGGCGGTTCGGAGCCGGGGCCGGGCGCATTGCCGTGTTCGGATCCCACGCCGAGCGCTCGATCAACACGACCGCGGCTGACCCGAACCGACCCGAAAGGCGCCGGATGCCGGCCATATCGTCGTCGGTCGCCCCGTCGGTGGTCACCACCGCGACGGCACCGGTCGTCCCGCCCCGGTCGAGCACGGAGAGCCCGGTCGCCATGGGGCCAGTCGGTCCGGGCTCGGCGGCTGCCAGGCGCCCCAGAATCGTGGTGAGCTGGGTATGGCCGCTGCCAAAGCCGGAGTCAGTTCCGTCGCTCGTGACGAGCCGGACCTGCCGGCCAGCCAGCGAACTGGCGTGGATGATGCTGGCGACCGCCGAGAGCAGCAGTTCCAACGACGCCGGGCTGTGTTGCGGTCCCCGCAAATCCGCCAACACCGAGATTCGGCCCTGCCAGGGCAACTCGTCCTGGCGGATCATGAGGTCTTCGGACCGCGCCGACGACGGCCAGTGGACCCTCCGGAGGTCGTCGCCCGTCTGGTACGGGCGCAAGGCGAAGAAGTCGTCGCCGCCCGACGCCAGGGAAGGGTGGCCGGTCGATCCGGTCGGATCAGCCCCCCGGGCCTGGGTCAGGGGATGGATGGCGTCGATGCGCGGGTAGACCACCAAGCTGGCGCCCGGCGCCGCCTCTCGGGCCTGGGTGGCCAGTCCGAACGGGTCGGTCAGACCGATCGTCAGAGGACCGAGCGGGAAAATGCCTCGCTCTCCCGTCGGAAGCCGGTAGGCGGCTCTGACCCGTTCGCCGGGCTGGAGGGGCGCGATGTGAAAACGTGCCCAACGACGACCATCGTCGAAGGGGTCACGGGCCGAAAGCACCGGCGACCGGTGGCTGTCGTTGTTGCGCACCGACAGCTCCACCCGGCCGTTGCCTCCGGCGTGCACCTGGGGTGGCCGGACCTCACGGTTTGCTTCGATGTCCCACGGCGCGTACCGCACGTAGACGACGGCACCGGCGATGAGGCCCAGGCCCACGACGGCCAGGGCGTACAACTCCGGGATCCCGAGAAGGCGCCCCGTGGCGACGAACGCCACCGCCGCGGCGCACACCGCCCAACCGCGCCGGGTGAGGGTCGAGATCACCGCGGGAGGGTTACGCCCCGGCTCGACCGGTGGGGACCGGGACCGACGCCAGCACCTCACCGAGGATGTCGGGTGTGCGGCCGCCCGCCAGTTGGCTATCGGGCGACAACGCCAGGCGGTGTTCGAGCACCGGTCCCATGAGCGCTTTGATGTCATCGGGGACGACGTACTCGCGACCCTTCGAGGCGGCGTGGGCCCGGGCGGCGCGCTGGAGGGCGAGGGCGGCGCGAGGTGACATGCCGAGCGCCAGGGCGGGATGGCGGCGGGTGGCGGCGGCCAGGTCCACGATGTAACCCTTGAGTGCAGGGGCGACGTGGATGGCCTTGGTCGTCTCGACCATACTCTCCACGTCTGCGGGTGACAGGACCGGTGTCAGCTCGTCGACCGCGCTTCCGCCGCCATGGGTGTCGAGCATGTCGATCTCCGCCGCCCGGTCGGGATAGCCCATCCTGATGCGTAGCAGGAAGCGATCAAGCTGGCTCTCCGGCAGAGGATAGGTCCCTTCGTGCTCGACGGGGTTCTGGGTGGCGATCACCATGAACGGTGCCGGGAGCCGGTAGGTGGTGCTGTCGACAGTGACCTGGCGTTCCTCCATAGCTTCGAGCAGCGCCGACTGGGTCTTGGGCGACGCCCGGTTGATTTCGTCGCCGAGGACCACATTGGCGAAGATCCCACCGGGACGGAACGTGAAGGTGCCGGTCTGGCGGTTGTACACCGTGACGCCAGTGACGTCGGAGGGGAGAAGGTCGGGGGTGAACTGGATGCGGTGCCAGTCACAGTCGAGCGACCGGGCGAGGGCCTTGGCCAGGCTGGTCTTGCCGACGCCGGGGACGTCTTCGATGAGCAAATGGCCTTGGGCGACCATGCAGACCAATGCCAGGCGAATGGCGTGTTCCTTGCCCTGGATGACTTGCGCCACATTTTCGACGGTGGCTTCGAACAGGTCCGCGAAGCTGGCAACGGATCGTGATGCCACCGCCCGCTGTCTCACTACCACCTGGCCTCCCCGTCACGCCGGTCTCGCTGAAGAGTACTGCCCGACTGTTTGCTTACGGGTCCAGGGCTCGGGCGCCTACCGTCTACCGGCGTGAATGTGCTGGCAATCGATATTGGCGGGACCAAGCTGGCCGTCGCGGTGGTCGACGACGAGGGGGCGTTGCGGTGGCGGGCGTCGGCGTCCACGCCCCGGGGCACCGACGCCGAGCAGCTTTGGTCGGTGCTGGCCGCCCTGGTGCTGCAGGCGCCGCGCGAGGGTGCGTCGGTGTGCGGGGTCGGAAGCGGGGGGCCCATGCGCGACCACAATGAATTGATCTCGCCGCTCAATATCCCCGCCTGGCGAGACTTTCCGTTGCGGCGACGGCTCAACGAACTGACCGGATTACCGGTATTTGTCGACAACGACGCCAAGGCGCTGGCTCTGGGAGAGGGCTGGCGGGGCGCGGCGAGCGGCGTGGCCAACTATCTCGCCATGGTGGTGTCGACGGGTGTCGGGGGCGGCATTGTCCTGAATGGCCGCCTTCTCGACGGGGCCGATGACAACGCGGGCCACATCGGCCACCTCATTGTCGTACCGGGCGGCCGGCCTTGTGTGTGCGGCGCCTTTGGGTGCCTCGAGGCCGAAGTGTCAGGCACGTCGATTGCCGCCATTACGGGTGCACCGGCGGCGCAGGCGGGTCCGGACATGGTCGCTCGTTGCGGTCGCCTGGTCGGCCAAGCGGTGGCATCGGTCGCCAACCTGCTGGACCTCCGGTTGGCGGTCGTGGCTGGCTCCGTCGCCTTGGGATACGGCCGGGCGTTCTTCGCCGCAGCCCAGGACGAACTCGACCGGTCGGCCCTGCTGATCTTCTCCCGAGGGGCCCAGATCATGCCCGGCGGTTTGGGCGCCGACGGTCCCCTGATCGGCGCGGCCGCCGTTGGTCGTCGTGGCATGGGTTGGGCGCCGTGGTCCCCCTAGGCGCCGTTGCTCGTGCGCTGGCCCGCCGGCCGATGCTGTGGCCGACCGCCGTCGTCGAACTACGGCGGCTAGCCCGGCCCAGGTGGTGGCAGCACTGGCCACCGGTACCTCGCCCCGACCCCGAGTACCTCCGGTTCCGGATGCAGACCGCCTACGGCGACGTCTCGGCAATCCCGTCGCCCGCTGACCTGGTTGACTACCTGGCCTGGTGCCGCCGGATGAACTCGCTGACGGGGCACAGGGTGGCGGTAGGAAAGTGGCGGAGGCGACGCGGCGGCGTCCGTTAAGTCCACAACCTGTAAGTCCATAACCTGCCCGCAGCGCCGCGCTAGCGTTGCGGCCGTGTCTGCGGAGCCACCAGCAACGGGCAGTCCGAACCGGGGCGATCGGGCGCCCAGCCGCGTTGCGCAGTCCTCGAACTGGCACCGAAGGCCCCGGCAGAGGTAGGGCACCCGTTGTCCCGAGCGCTCGTCCTCAACGCCAGCTACGAGCCGCTCTGTGTTGTGTCTACCCGCAGGGCACTGGTCCTCGTCCTCGACGAGAAGGCCGAGCTGGTACACGTGACCGGCCGACACTTCCATTCCGAGCGCAGTGCATTCGCCGAACCATCGGTCGTGCGTCTGGCACATTACGTCCGGGTGCCCTATCAGACTCGCATCGCCCTCAATCGCCGGGCGGTATTCGCGCGAGACGGCCACCGGTGTCAGTACTGCGGGCTGGCGGCCGAGAACATCGACCACGTCATTCCCCGTAGCAAGGGCGGCCCTCATGCGTGGGACAACGTGGTGGCCGCCTGCCGGTTGTGCAACTCGCGCAAGCGTGACCGCATGCTCGAGGACACCGGAATGAAGCTCCGACGGAAGCCTTCGGTCCCCCGAGAGCGCACCTGGATCCTGGTTGCCAGCGGGAGCGTCTGTCCCGACTGGGAGCCGTACCTCGGGACATCATCGACGCTGGCGGCCGCCGAGACGCTTTCTGCTTGACGGCGCATGGCGGGTAGAGACGACCCGCGGTCCGGTTGCCGGCCTGCTCCAGTCGCCCGCGTTCCCCGACGAGGAACGCACCGTCCGCATTCTCGAACCAGTGGACCGGGCGGTAGTCCTGGGGAGTACGCAGCCCGAGTCCCATGTCGACCGCGAGGCCGCAGCCGCGGCCGGGACCACGGTCCTGCGCCGTCGCAGTGGTGGCGGCGCTGTGCTGGTCGGACCGGGCCAGGTTCTCTGGACCGACGTCGTGATCCCGGTGGGAGATCCGTTGTGGACCCCTGATGTCGGACGGGCGTTCTGGTGGATCGGCGAGCTGTGGGCGGCGGCCCTCGCGGCGGCCGGTCTGGCCGGCGGCCGGGTGTGGCGAGGGGGCCTGGTCCGATCCCGGTGGTCCGACCGCGTGTGCTTCGCGGGCTTGGGCGCCGGTGAAGTCACCGCGGGCGGGGCCAAGGTGGTCGGCCTGGCCCAACGCCGCACTCGCGCCGCGGCGAAGTTCCAGTGCGCCGTCCCCATCGAGTGGGACGCCACGGCGTTGCTGGGGCTCATGGATCTCGACGACCGCGACCGATGCCAGGCCGCCAGCGACCTGGCAGGAGTAGCGATGGGAGTGGGCGCGGAGATGGCGTCGAGATTGATGCCCGCGTTCTTGGACCGCCTCCCGTGACCAAGGAGGGGCCGCGCCTTAGTGGCTGTCGCGTATGGCGTCGAGGACCTGAAGATTGGCTGCACGGCGCGCCGGAACGATGGCGGCGAGCAGACCGGCGGCCGTGGCGGCGGCCACCAACATGGCGAGTTGGCCGACAGGTACCACCAGTTCGGTGACACCGAGGTCGTGGACTGCGCTCACCGACGCCCAACCGAATCCGAGGGCCAAACCGAGGCCCGCCAGCGAGCCGAAGCCGGCGATGATCACCGCCTCACAGCGGATCATGGCGCGCAACTGTGTCCGGGCCATTCCCACGGCGCGCAGCAAGCCCAGCTCACGGGTGCGCTCGTGGATCGACAGCGCCAAGGCATTGGCGATGCCGAGCAGGCCGATGAGTACTGCCAGCCCCAACAAGGCGGCGACGGGGGAGAGGTACTTGTCGATCTGGGCCTGTTGGGATGCCAGCAGCTGGGACCGGTCCATGACCTTGGCGACGGGCAGGTCGGACATGGCCCTGCGGACGTTGGCTTCCGCCAGGCCCGGTGTGACTCCCTTCGCCAGCTTGACATCCACCGCGAGGATCAGCGGCTGGGCGTAGTTGACCGCGAAGGCTTTGAGGGAGATCACGTAGTCCGTGCGGACGGCCATGGTCGAGAACAGGCCTCGGATGGGGAGACGGCGGGTTCCGGTGCGGGCGAAGGTCATGGGGACGAGGTCGCCGATCTTCCAGCGGTGATGTTCGGCGACGGTGTCTCGGACCAGTACACCAGTGTCGTCCAGTTGATGGACCGCGGCCATGGAAGCGGCGTCGACCTCGTGCATGTCGGTCACCGTGGCCGGGTCGATGGCGAGGAGGGTCTCCGTAGCGCCGCCGAGACCCCATTGCCCGGCCCGGATCTCCGAGACGAGACCGACCTCGGGGGTGTGCCGGAGTCGATCGGCCACGCTCGGTGGCAAGCCCCCCGAGGACCCTGGGGTACCGCTCGTCATCACGACCAGGTCGGCCCGCAGCGTCTGGCGGACGGCGGCGGTCGCAGAGGCTTTCATCGAAGCGGTGACGATGGCAATGACCCCGACGAGGCCGATGCCAATCATGAGGGCCGCGGCGGTGGCCGCGGTCCGCCTGGGATTGCGCATGGCGTTTTGGCGCGCCAGTGCCGCCGGCTGGCCGAACAGGCGCACCAGTGGCGCGCCGATGGCGTAGGCGACCGGGCCAGCCAGGACGGGCAGCAGTAGGGCCAATCCGATCAGCACGCCCGCGACGCCCACGCCGGTGGCCACGAGCGTCGGAAGAGCGTGCGTCGACCCGGCGGCCAACATGGTGGCACCGGCCAGGGTCGTCACTGCGCCCGGCCCGATGCGAGCGGCCCGCGCCCGTTCGGACCGTGTCGCACTGCCGTTGAGGGCCGCCACGGGCGAAACCAGTGTTGCCCGGCGGGCCGGCAAGAAGGCGGCGACGGTGGTCGCGGCCACGCCGCAGACGACGCCGGCCACCGCGCTGTGGATCCGGAACACCACCGACGAGGTCGGTATCGAGAGCCCCACGCCTCGGACCAGCGCCAACATCCCATGGGCCGCGCCGAGACCGATCGCAACGCCGGCAAGAGAAGCGCTTATCCCCACCGCCGTCGCCTCGGCGAGGACCAGCCGGCGCAGTTGGCCCGGACTGGCGCCCAGGGCTCGAAGGAGGCCGAGTTCGCGGGTCCGTTGACCCACCAGGATCGAGAAGGTGTTGCCGATCAGCAGCGCACCGACGATCAGGGCGACGCCGGCCAGGAGGAGCAGGCCCGGGGTGAGGAAGCCTAACGACTTGGTCCAGGATTGGGCCGCCTCATCGGCCACTTGCCGGGCAGTGACCGCCTCGAAGCGGCTGGGGAGAATGGCGTTGATGCGTGCTCGAAGGGTCGCTGGAGTGGCGCTGGGCTGGGCTCGCACCGCGATCGCGTCGACTTCACCCTTTTGACCCAGCCACTGCGTGGCTGTGTTGGGATCGAAGATCGCTTTGGTGGCGGCCACAATGTCGACGGTGCGGCGGAGCACGCCTGCGATGGTGAAGTTCTGAGCGCCGCCTTGAAAGAGGATTCGGATGTTGTCGCCCACGTGGAGGTGATAGCGGCGGGCGGTCGTCAAGTCGATCGCCACCTCCCCGCGGTGGGGGGCCCGTCCCACGTCGAGAATGTCTCCCGGTGCCCAACTGGTGCCGACGGTCGGCAGCCCGTCGGGTGCGATGACCTTCCCGGACTTGTCCGTCATGGCGGCATAGCCCTGGACCGTCGCCCACATCGCCTGGATCCCGGGGACGGCGGCGACGGTAGCCAGCAATGACTCGGGTAGCGGCTCGCGTTCGGGGAGGCTGTTGGCCTGGGCGGTGAACCCTGCTGTCGCTCGCACCACGATGTCCGATGTCGATGTCGACGACGCCGTGGCCGCTTGGAACGCCGAGGCGATCGTGTCGGTCAGGATGAATGTGCCTGATACCAGGCTGACGGCGAGCGTCACCGCCAGCGCAATGCCAATCAGGCGACCGGTGCGGGTCAACGCGGCCCTGACCAACCGCGCCATGTCAGCCGCCCAGGTACTTCATGTGCTCGACGGCGCGCCCGACGCTGGGTTCGAACATCTCGTCGACGATCCGGCCGTCGGCGAGGAACACGATCCGGTCGGCGAAAGAGGCGGCGACGGGATCATGGGTCACCATGACGATCGTCTGCCCGAAGTCGTCAACGGCCCGGCGCAAGAAGTTCAAGAGCGACCCACCAGCGCGCGAATCGAGGCTGCCCGTCGGTTCGTCGGCGAAGATGATCTCCGGGCGCGAGACGAGTGCCCGCGCGGCCGCCACCCGCAACTGCTCGCCCCCGGAGAGTTCGGACGGACGATGGCTGAGCCGGTCGCCCAGTCCGACGACATCGATGACCAGTTCGAGCCACAGGGGATCGGCGCTGCGCCCCGCCAGGGCCAGCGGCAAGGTGATGTTCTCGGCCGCGGTGAGCGTGGGCAGCAGGTTGTAGGCCTGGAAGATGAAACCCAGCCGGTCGCGGCGCAACTTGGTCAAGGCTCGTTCGGACAGGGTTCCGAGTTCCTTGTCCCCGACGTACACCTGGCCGGAGCTGAGGGTGTCGAGTCCAGCCAGGCAATGCATCAAGGTGGACTTGCCGGAGCCGGATGGTCCCATGATGGCGGTGAAGCGGTTCTGCTCGAGCTCGACCGACACGCCGTCGAGGGCGCGTACTGAGGTGTTTCCCCGGCCGTGGATCTTCACGGCGTTGACGGTTCGGGCCGCCGGAGTGGTGGCTTTCGCTGTCATCCGGGCCCAGCTCTCGACCAGTTCGGGGGCCGTCATGAGCATTGTCATAGCTGGATCTCCTCGATCTTCTCGGTCTACGGTCGGGTCGGTCGCTCGGTCAAACGAGCTTGGAGAGGTATCCGGGACAGAACATCGTGACCACGGTGTGTACCGCCGAAGTAGCCACACTGTCGGGGATCAGCGCGGCGTAGGCGCCGGCCATTTGCATGGCGGTGGCCTTTACCTGGGCGACGGTCTTGCCTTGATCAAAGGCGGTGCACACCTGGTTTCCCACGGTGACGATCTGGGCAGACGTCGGGGTGAACAACGGGATCAGAGAATGCACGCTGGCAATTACCTGGTTCATTTCGGCCGCGGTGGGTTGCCTCCGGGCCGGCAGCGCCGGCGCCGTCTTGGGGGGCGCCGTCACGGTGGGGGCGGGGCTGGTCACGTTGGGCGCGGGAGTGGGGTGGGTCGCGGTCGAGGGCTTCACGGTCGGCGTTGTCTTTGTCGGGGCGGCGACCGATCCGGCGACGGGGACCTGGGCGGTGGCGGATGCGGCCCCGGCCGGGGCCGGGGTGACAACGGCGGCGGGTGCCGGGTCGCCGGCGGCCACCGATTGCGCGGCCGGGCTTTCGCTGGCAGCAGTGCTGGCGTGGGTGGTGCCGGCCCCGCAGGCACCGACTCCAATGGCCAGGGCAGCCAGCAGGCTGATTCCCATCGCATTGCGAATCGACATCTGTGGCCTTGTTCGGTCGTTGAACATCACGCACGCTCCTTTGCCCGCTGCCCATCGGCCAGGCGCCAATGCCGGCCACCTGCTTGATCGGTGATCGGCGGGAGCACCCTGAACAACTGCCGTTGTGCGAAAGTTGTTCGAGAGTTGTGCGTAAATAGTTTCCGGTTTTTCGTCGACCGGGGACGTGCGAGCCCCATTTTGCGGCAATTGTCCAACTTGAGGGTAGGACGTATGGCTCGCGGCGCTATTTGACGGGGAAATTCTCGCCGCGATCTGGCGCCTTTGCCCGAGTTCGGTCAACGTATGGCCGAGTCGACTCGGCCATCG
>JAUTXM010000508.1 GCA_030838025.1 Acidimicrobiaceae bacterium | reverse complement strand
CCGACGGCGTAGTCCTTTCGCAGCGGATAGCCCTCCCAGTCCTCAGGCATGAGGATCCTGGTCAGGTCGGGATGACCATCGAAGCGGATACCGAACATGTCGAAGACCTCCCGCTCGGGAGCCTCCGTTCCAGGCCACAGGTAAAACAGGGTGGCGATGGCCGCATCGGACTCGGGCACCTGCACCCGGACCCGCACCCGGCGGCGCGTGGCGATCGAGACGAGGTTGACCACGACCTCGAAACGTTCCGGTGTTACCGGCTCCGGGATCGCCCGCGTGAGATGGGCGAGGTAGTCGACCCCGCAGACGTCGGCGCACATGTCGTACCCGTCCGCCTTGAGGGCCGTCAGCAGCTCCAGATAGCCCTCGCGGTTGCAGTGCACCACGGTCTGGCCATGCGAGTCGATGACCGGCCAGCCGTGAAGCTCGGGCGGCGAATCGGGAACTTCGGCGACTGGTTCACCGTCCGCCGGTGCCGCGTCGGTCACGAGGCCTCGCTGGTGGCGACGGGGCGCCTGGTGATCTCGCCCCGGCGCACCTTCTCGTGAAGGGTGACGATGGCGTGGATGAGCGTTTCCGGACCCGGCGGGCATCCGGGGGCGTACACGTCGACCGGAACGATCTGGTCGACACCTTGCACGATGGCGTAGTTGTTGAACATCCCGCCGGTCGAGGCGCACACGCCCATCGAGATGACCCACTTGGGTTCCATCATCTGGTCGTACACGTTGCGCAGTACCGGGGCCATCTTCTGGCTCACGCGGCCCGCCACGATCATCAGGTCCGCCTGGCGGGGTGAGGCCCGGAAGACCTCCATGCCGAAGCGGGCCAGGTCGAAGTCGGCCGCCCCTGTCGACATCATCTCGATGGCGCAGCACGCCAGGCCGAAGGTTGCGGGCCACATCGAGCTGCGTCGAGCCCACTTGACCATGTCCTCGAGGCGGCCGGTCAGGAAGTTGTGATTGAGGTCTTCGAGGCCCATGTCAGTGTCCTGTGGTCGCGGGGACCAGGTCCGGCTCTGCGGGCGCACTCGGGGCGTCCGGTGCGGTCCCCTCCATCGGCTCGAGTCCCATCAGCAACGCCTCGGGCCGGGGAACCCGGCGAATGGTCGCGCTCCCCGTGTACGGCCGCGTCGTGACTTCAGGCTCCGACAGTCGCTTCACAGGGCCCCAGTCGAGCGCACCGCCCGAGATCAGGTAGAGGAACGCCACCAGGACCGCGATCGAGAAAGCGACCATTTCGGCCAAGCCGAAGGTGTCGAGCTGGTGGTACATCACCGCCCACGGATAGATGAAGATGATCTCGATGTCGAAGATCACGAAGATCATCGCAACCAGGTAGAACCGAACCGGGAACCGCTGCGCCGGCTGGCGGTTCGGGATGATCCCGCACTCGTACGGGGCGGACTTGGCGGTGGTGGGCTTCTTCGGCCCGAGAAGGCGCGACGCCAACAGCGACACGAACGCGAACCCGGTCGCCAGCACCATCAGCACGACGATGGGGAGGTACTGCGCCATGCGGCTCACCCTAGTCCGTAGCCGCTCCGCGGGGTCAGGTGGCGCCTGGCCCGCCCCTCACGCACCTCACGCACCTCCTGGCGGCCATCTGCCTCGCTGATGATCGGCGATCTACGCCGTGTTTGGCGAACGCCTTCCCAGCGCCTGGGCTCCCCGAGCGACCACCGGGGCCTTCAGGCCGCGTTCCAGCCCCTTTAGTAGCACTACATGACCGCCATGGTCATGTAGTGCTAACAAACAGAGTGAGCGGCCCCGAGGCTCGGCTGTTCACGCCCTGGCCGTCCCCGGCGCCCACCGAAGAGCGCATGGGAGATGGCCGAGCCAAGCGCGCTGTACGTCGGTCGCTCATTCGGCAGCCATGCCGGCTCAACTGATATTCCATTTCAGGGGCCCGCGTTAGCAAAGAAATTACTCTTTGTCGAGCCATTTATTGGAATCCCACATCGACCACAAATAGTAGATGCATCATTTATCGGAAGGCATACCGGCTGTATGTCCTGGTCCGGGGGTCCCCTCAATTGGACCATGAAGACGATGCAGGCACCGCAAACTCCGGCTTTGGACAGAGAGCCTTCTCCCCCGGCGGACAAGGTCTACCGAATCATCGACGTCAGTGCGCCCTCACCGCTATCTACTCCCATCCTGACGCCAGAGAGTCGAGCGCGCCAAATCCGGACATCGATTCTGGGATTGTTTCCCGGCCTCACGAACACCGCGACGATGACGACACGCCTGGCGCTCGTTGCCGTCGGATTCGTGCCGGTGACACTCATCGCAGCATCGACCTTCGAGATCGTCAGTCTGCGTGCCTTGGCCGTCCTCGTGCTGCTGCCGGCAGCCTTCCTCGCGGCGGTCATCATGAACCGCCATCGGTGGGCCGGACGTCTGGTCGCCCGAGCGATGCTCGTCGGGGTTCTCGCCACCGGCATGTATGACCTTGTTCGGTTCGGGTTCATCTGGGCCGAACTCATGCATGTCGATCCCATCCCCCACATCGGGGTCGACCTCCATCTCAGCCCAGCTTGGATCGCCGGTTACTTGTGGCGCTACGGACTCAACGGGGCCGGCCTGTCAATCGCGTTTTTCTCCCTCGGTTTATCCCGCGTGCGCCACGGATTGCTTTTTGGATTTTTCGTCGCCGCGGGCCTTATTGGGGTGCTCCTCATCTCTCCGCACGCGGACGAAGTCCTGTGGCACTTGGACGCCATCTCGGTGACGATGATCATCTGCGGCCACCTGGCCTTTGGAGCCGGTCTGGCCATTGTTCAGCGGGCCCTTCACCACGACTGAGTTCCAGTCAGAGCAGGAATTCTTTATCCGAAAGGACGGGTGGCGTATTTTACGATTTTCCATCTACTCATTCTCACAGTGACTTTGCGACCTGAGAAAGGAAACGCATGATTGACAACACGATCCGCCATGGCACTTGGTGGGACAAGATGAAGAATGTCCCGCTCAGTGATCTCATGGAGGGCAGATTCACCCGCTTGTTTCCCGACGCCGACGGGGCTGTTTTCGCCGACGACGACCTGGTCAAGCTGGCGGCCAAGTTGACCGCTGATCCCGACATCCCGCCGACGCCTGAAGACAAGGTCGACGCGGAAGAAAACACCGCCATTGCCTCGGCATACACCTACTTCGGCCAGTTCATCGATCATGACCTCACCCTTGACCCGACCTCGCACCTGCGCCAGAAGCTGACGAAGGATCAGCTGAAGGCGCTGGTCAACTTCCGCACCCCGCGGTTCGATCTCGACAACGTCTACGGACGGGGTCCCAATGACGAGCCGTATCTCTATCAGCGCGACGGTATCCACCTGGCATTGGGCAACCCGATGTCAGGCAACCCGCACGACCCCGACGCGGTGGATGTGCCTCGAGCCCCCAACGGGCGGGCGTTGATCGGCGACCCGCGCAACGACGAGAACCGAATCGTGGCGCAGCTACAGGCAACGATGTTGCGCTTCCACAACGCGATGGCCGATGCCATGCCGGCCGCCGACTTCGAGGAGGTGCGCCAGGCGGTCCGTTGGCACTACCAGTGGGTCGTGATCAACGACTTCCTCCCGACGATCATCCAGTCGCACACGATTCGGGAGGTCTTCCCCCACCTGGCCCACGACGTCAGCATCCAAGTGGCACCGCCGCACCTGCGAATCCCGAAGCTCCGAGACGGGCTCGAGTTGATGCCGGTGGAGTTCTCGGTCGCGGCCTACCGTTTCGGCCACTCGATGATCCGGCCCATCTACCGGCTCAACGAGACGATCCAGCGCCGCCAGATCTTCTCGACCTCGGCCGACCCCGCGGGCGATCTCGGGGGGATGCGTCCTATTCCGCAGGACTGGGCGATCGACTGGCAGTTCTTCATCGACCTCGGCGACGGTCCACCATTCGAGACGACGACCGACGCCAACGATCCGCTCACCCGCAAGCCCCAGCAGGCGTACAAGATCGACACCTCCCTTGTTAACCCGCTTGGCCTGCTCCCCGAGATCATCGCCAGCAACCCGGCATCGCTGGCGCTGCGCAACCTGGAACGGGGTGTGACGTTCGGATTGCCGTCGGGACAGGTCGTGGCCGAGCTTCTCGGTACGACACCGATCCCTGATGACAAGCTGGTCATCGGCAAGGCCACGGCGGACGACCCGAAGGAACCATTGGCCGACCTGTTGCCCAGCCTGGCCGGCAACGTCCCGCTCTGGGTGTACGTGCTTTCCGAGGCCCAGGTCACCTCCTGGGCCCTCCAGCCCGACAACCACGACAAGGACTCCATCCCGATCCGGCTGGGCCCCGTTGGCGGCCACCTGATTGCGGAGACCTTCGCGGCGCTGCTGGTCGGCGATCGCACGTCGTTCCTGCGGGCTGATCCAGGCTTCACACCTCGCGCCGATTTCAGCCACAACGGCGTATTCGGACTGGCCGAGTTGATCAACGTTGCCCTACGTCCACGGAGTTGAACGAACTCCATGACTGATCGCGAGTTCCAGCCGCCTCATAGGGCGGCTGGAACTGGCGCGTCGGCCCAAGGTCTCGGCCAAAGAGAAGGGGCATCCCCGCGGGACACCGCGCCAGGGCGACCGGCACTGGGCATTGGGCGTTACCGCCTCGCACCCCCAGGCCCCGCAGCCGCGGGCACCGCACCAAGCCCGGGCCACGGCGGCCGACACGACCAGCCCCACGCCACGGCGGCCGACACGACCAGCCCCGGGCCAGCGGCGGCCGACACGACCAGCCCCGGGCCAGCGGCGGCCGGCCGGACCAGCCCCACGTCGGCCACAGACCTGTGGACCCAGGGCCACGATGGCCCCGGGTCCTCGAACCACCAGCGGACCGACCAGCCGACCGACCAGGTGACTAACCAGCAGACCGACAGAGTCAGATATCGATGATCACGCCGGTTTCGGTGAAGAAGCGGCCCGAGGAGTCCGACCAATGTGGGTGGCGGCCCCGGTTCTCCTTCCGCAGGGTCTCCCAGGCGGCCAGCAGGCTGGCTCCCGGCATTTCAGCCGCCTTGCGAGCGATGGCAGCCACGACGCGAGGTGCGGCAAACGAAGTTCCGCTCCATTGGGCCCAAGGCTCCCCCGGGCCGAAGGTCGCGGGGGACCCGTGGGGGTGGTCGTAGACCCCCTTCAGGTAGGCGCCGGTGATTGCCGAACCAGTCGTCCAGCAGTCGACCCAGTCACCCCGGCTGCTGAATGATGCAACATGGCCGCTGGCGTCGAGGGCGCCCACCGAGACCACGTTGGGCAGTTCACAAGCCGCGGGGAACATCTTTCGCTCGTCACCGCCATTTCCCGCAGCCGCGACGACCAGGACGTCGGCCCCCTGGTTGGCCAGCCAGGTGAGCTCGCTGAGCAGCCCGAGACCCGGTTTGTCGTCCACCGTCTGAGCCGCGAACGACATGTTCACGATGAGCCGGTATTCGTCCGAAATCGCCTGGGCGACGACCTCCCAGAGGTCGAGCGCGATCAAATGCTCACCAAGGGACAGATTGCTGTCGTTGCGGGTGGGGCGGCGCATGAGGACCGGCTTCAAGGACGGCGCCAGACGGCAGGCAACGTCCATGATGAAAAGCCCGTGTCCGGCGTCCAGTCGAAGATGGTCGTGGGAATCCATCGGGTGTTCCGGATCGCAGTGCGGGGCCACCGATCCTTCCAGATACGGGTGGAGCTCGGCATAGTTCTGGGGGATGCCCGTGTCGAGCACTGCGAGCTTGACACATGCCCCGCGGCCTGGCTCCCGGGCGCTTTTCCCCGCACCCGCCTGGGCGGCTGCCGATGCCGGTGGTCTGGCGCCGCCGAACGAGACCGGGTCGGGCTTCGCGGCGCCCCCGAACGAGACCGGGTCCGGTCTCGCCGCGCCCCCGAATGAGACCGGCGTCGGCGCTCCGAAGGGACCGAACGACACGGGGGTGATCGGGTAGATCGGAACGTGGTGGACAGGGGCCGCGCCGGGGCCGACGCTTTCCCGAACCTGCTTGGCGACGGTGCGGACATCAGGGGCGCCCTGACCGCCGGTGGGCGCCGGGAATTCCCACAGCTCCAGTTGCAGGTCGTCGCGCAGATGGTTCAGGTAGTTAGCGATGCCCTTGTTCTCGCGGCCGGGGATTCGGGTCACCCATGACTCGGCGGAATGGCGCCGGCCTCCGGCGCCGTCCAGTTGCGAAGCAACCGGTTCCGTGGAATGGCCGGCAGAAAGGTCGTGATACAACAGGTCCGCCTCGACGAATGTCAAAGCCTCCTCAGTGGAGGCGGAAACGACTGTGGGATCGTTTTTGATTTCGTCAATTCGGAACCGATGCAGGTGTGCTGCGGAGTCCTCAGCCATCTGTCTTCCTCCTCGAGTCGCAGTTGACCATTAAGGAATGAGTGCGACGAATGCCCGATTGATACATGTGTGGGACACTTCAACGGGAGGGCCAGTGGCCGCATCCGCTGAACATGCCTTAACAATTGCCACCGGCGAACCCAAGGCCGCCCGAGCCGAGGCACGCGAGATCCTCACCAGCCGGGACCGCCCGAGCGCCCGCGACAGCATTATTGCCTATCGAGCCCTGGGCTTGGCGGCCCGAACACTGATGGATTTTGAAGAATCGCTGGACTGCTTCGCCACGGCAATTGAGCTGGCGCAGCGAGCCGGCGTCGAGGACGAAGCGGCGCGCACCAAGGTGAGTCGAGCCGCCACCTTTGCTCTCTCGGGTCAACCGGACGATGCCCTGGTCGACATCGACGCCGCTCTCAGGATCTTGACGGGCCATGAGTACACCGAAGCCCTCAATCAGAAGGCGGCGATCCTCTGCGTCATGGGCCGCTTCGACGAGGCACTCGCCGAGATGAACCGCACGATCCGGGTCTTTCACCAGCTCGGCAACACCGTGTGGGAGGCCCGAGCGCGAGCCAACCGTTCGTATGTCCACATGATGACCGGCGCGGTCGATGCCGGCGAGCGCGAGGCCCGAGCGGCCCAGGCCCTCTACCAGTCCCTCGGACATGAAACCGGCGTGGCATACATGGCCCATCACCTGGCCGTTCTGGCCGGGCTGCGAGGCGACATCCCGACCGCCCTCGACCGCTTCGGGCAGGTCGAGAAGTCGTACCGCAAGCTAGGGATTCCCGGCGAGCAAGGCGCCGACGCCCAGGTCTCGATCCTGCTGTCGGCCCACCTCGCCCGCGACGCCCTTCGCGTCGCGGCGGTCGCGCTGGATGAGCTGGCGCACAACGACAACACGTCGGCCGTCCCCGAACTGCTCCTGGCGGCGGCCCGAGCGGAGGTGATGCTGGACGATCACGCCCGTGCGCGCGCCGCAGCCGAAGAAGCGTCCGCCAACTTCACCAAGCGGGGTCTCCACGCGTGGGCCGCCAACGCCGACCTCCTCGTCGTGTCGGCCCGCTTCGCGATGGGAGAGCGAAGCGCCGAGCTTCAGGCGATGGCCGAGGCGACGGCGCAGTCTCTCGCACATTGGGCCTGGCCGGCGGCATCCTTGGACGCCCAACTCCTGGCGGGCCGGATCGCGTTGAGCCGTGGACAGCGCGTCCAGGCGTTGCAGCTGCTGAGCGTGGCCGCGGCTCACCACCGAGGCCGGGCCCTGGCCTCACGCGTCAGCGGCTGGCATGCCCGCGCCTTGATCGAGGTCATCGAAGGTCGGCCCCGATCGGCCCAGCGAGCGCTGACTGCCGGGCTCACCTTGGTCGAGGATTTTCGGGAGGCGCTCGGCGCCACCGAGATGCGGGTTGGGGCAGCCGGACATGCCCGGGACCTCGCGAAGCTCGGAATGGAGCTGGCCTTTGCCCAGGGTCGGGCGGCGGAGATATTCAGCTGGTCGGAGCGCTACCGCGCTGCCGCCCTCCTGCAGCGCCCATCGCGGCCACCGAAGGACCGCCAACTGGCGAAGACCCTGACGCGCCTGCGGGCGGTGAGCGGGCGCCTGGAGCAGACGGCGGTGGAAGGACCGGTGGCGGCGCAACTGCGTCGCCAGCAGCGCGACCTCGAGGACCAGGTTCGCCGACTGAGCTACCTGGCCCGGGGACGCTCCCCGGCGTCGCACCGCCGTCCGAGCGCCTCCGCCCTCCGCCCGTATCTCCGGCGCTCCGCGTGGGTGCAGCTGGTCATCAACGACGACGAGCTGCACGCGGTCATCGTCAAATCCGGCACCGCCCGCCACTCTCGGTTGGCCCTGCTCAGCCAGATCCGCAAGGAGCTGGCGGCGGTTCGATTCGATCTCGGCCACCTCGCTCGGCGTCCCAAAAGCGCGTCCGCGGCGACGATGCGGGCGAACCTCGAACACGGCCTCGATCACCTCGATGAGCTGATCTTTGGCCCCGTGCGGTCACTCCTGCAGGTCGAGCGGCTTGTCGTCTCACCGCCCGGGGAGCTGATGGCGCTGCCGTGGAACCTCCTGCGCAGCGGTCGGGGCCGCCTCGTAAGCGTCGTCCCATCCGCCGCCCTGTGGCTGCGGGCCGCGGCCCAGCCGCCGCCGAAAGGCACCAGGTCGGTCCTCGCAGCCGGACCGGGGCTGCGACACGCCACGCAGGAGGTCACCGCCATCGCGGGCCTGCTTGGAGCGCCCACGACCCTCATGGGCGCAAACGCCACTGCATCCGCCGTGGCGCGAGCGCTCGAGGGGGCCGCGTTGGCCCACCTGGCGTGTCACGGCAACTTCCGGGCCGACAACCCGTCGTTTTCGTCGCTGCAGTTCGCAGACGGCCCCTTGTATGTGTACGACCTTGAACGACTTCGGCGGCCCCCCCAGGTCATGGTTCTGTCCGCCTGCGAGTCCGGCCGAGCCGCGGCCAGCGCCGGAGACGAACTGCGGGGATTGATTGCGGCCCTTCTGTCGCTGGGAACGCGGGCGGTGATCGCGAGCGTCGTGCCTGTCCACGACGAGGCCAGCCACGGGTTCATGATCGCCATGCATCGCCGCTTGGCGGCCGGCGCCAGCCCGGCGGGGGCGCTCGCCGAGACGCAGGAGGCCTTCCGCCAGGATCAGGGAGCCGCCGGGATCGCGGTCGCGGGTGCCTTCCTCTGCTTCGGGGCCGGATGGCCGGTGATCGAGTCACCATGACGACGATGACCTCCAATGAGCGCCCGCCAAGCCGGAGGATTCGACTTTGTCGTATTTTCGCGGGACACGAGCGCTCTATGAGTCACGGCCCCTCATAAGCGACGCCCTCACGACGGCTCGTACGACATCAGGTTGGTGGCAGCGGCGACCCAAGGGTTGAAGCGAGGCGAGACATGACAGCGCAAGCGGGCGAGTCCCCACGAACCGAACTGCAACAGTTTGACCGGCGCCCCGCGACGAGGTTCGACCACGACCGTGGCATCGTCGAGCTCCAAGAGGCGGCCGCCCAAGGCGACCAAGCGGCGTGGCGGGCATTGGTGGAACACTTCAGCCCGCTGGTCTGGTCGGTCAGCCGGGCGCATCGCCTGGGACTCAGTGATGCCGAGGACGTGTACCAGTTCGTGTGGCTGACGCTCACGCAGAACCTTGACCGAATCAAGGATCGCGCCGCCCTTGGGGGGTGGCTGTACACCGTCGCCCGCAACGAATGCCTGCGCATCATCGGCCGTTCGGCCCGCCAGGTGCTCACCGACGACGTCCTCGAACCGCCGCGCTTCGACGAGAGTGACTACGCCGATGCGTTCGTCCTGCTCGAGGACCGCAATGCCGAGCTCTGGCGCGAAGTGGAACGCCTGCCGCCGAGATGTCGCTTGCTCCTCCACGCTCTGGTTGCGGATCCCCAGCCGAGCTACGAGGAGATCGCTTCTCGACTGCAGATTCCCATCGGCAGCGTGGGCCCGACCCGGAAGCGCTGTTTGGAGCGTCTTCGTCACGGTCTTGCTCTTGTTTGCATCAAGCAGGACGGCGAGGACCTCCAACGGTAAAAGAACACGAGAGGAGCGTCCGTGTGAACAGGGAACAGGTAGAACGTGCCGAGGCACACCTGATCAAACTGGCAGCGGTCGCGGCCGTGGTGGACCCGGTACCGGCCGCGGACCTCGAGGCCGCCATCGTCGCGCTGGACTTCCGGTCGATGGATGCGGAGCTGGCGCGACTGGTGTTCGACTCGGCGCTCGACGACCTCGAGCTGGCCGGCGTCCGCTCGACGGGTAACAGCCGCCAACTCACCTTCGAGGCAACCGATCTCGTCGTGGAACTCGAGGTTGACGTGCACGCCGACAGTCCCTTGGTCGGGCAGCTGGTGCCGCCGGGTTCGGCCGAGATCGAGATTCGCTCGCTCGGGACGTCGGTGATGGTCGAGGCAGACGAGCGTGGCCGGTTCTGGGCCCCTCGCCTTCCCGGCCGCCTGGTCAGCCTGCACATCAAACGTCGACACGATGCCCGCGCCGAAGGGATCGCCACACCATGGGTATCCCTCCAACCGTCGTCCGCCTACGACTGAGGATCCCGCTTCGAGGCACGCCGCGTGAGCAATTGGGCACTCGACCAGTGGTCAGCCCCTGGGGCCGGCCTCCTCCCGCCCCGAGTCGTCACGGCACCGTGACGATCGGGTAACACCCAATCCGTCACCATTGCGCCAATCGAAGGAGCAATTGTGATTGTGACTGAACGAACCCCGGAAACGGGCCGGTTGTGCGCCAACTTGTTGTTCGCGGCAGCCACGACGTGCCACGCCCCACTCGCCTTGGTAGCCGTCGTCGAACCCGACGGGCAGTGGTCGATGCTGCGATACGGCCCCGGCAGCGGCGGCCTCCCAGTAGACGACGGCTTGTTCGGCGCAGTCGGCCGCGGCTTCGAGCCGCTCGAGATCGGTGATCTCTTGCGACACCCACAGTTCGGCGGCACCGACCTGGCCACCAGCCCGCTCGGGATCCGCTCTGTCTACGGGTTGCCGTTGCGAGCCCAAGGTGGCTCGCTCCTCGGCGTCCTGTGCGTCTTCGATCGCTGTGTCAGGCGACTCTCGAACCGTGAACGCGATGGCTTGGACGCCATCGCGAGCAAGATCGCACTCCGTTTGGCCACGACCCGCCGCAGCGATGCCGGGCGGCTCGTGGCCGACGACCGCCAGCCGCGAGGCGGCGCCGACCGGCCCACCGCTCCCCGCGCCCCGGATTTCGTTCCCGCCGGCAACGCCATTCCGGCGCGGCTGCTCCACTCCAAGGATGTCGCGGCGATCTTCGACGTGACCGAACGGACCGTTGCCAACTGGGCCAAGGGCCGGCGCTTGCCGTCGTTTCGGACCGCAGGCGGCCATCTCCGCTTCCAGCGGGCCGACGTGCTGGCTCTCCAGGATCGCCCCTGGTAGCGGGCGTCGGAGCCCCTTTCAGACCCCGGCGCCGACCTTCTCGCGCTCGGGTCCGGCTCCGCCCGGGCCGCCGGTCCCACCCGGTCCGGCGCCACCCCCACCCGAATCACCCGCGGCTGCGGCCGCGTCGGCCGCCTCCTTCTCCTTGTCACGGGTGTGCAGGATGTAGCAGATCACCAGGAACGTGATCCCCATGCTGATGGACAGCATGGCCTGCGGCTGGCGGACCGACCCCAGGTTCCGCACCAAGATCACGTAGGTGTAGGGCTTGGACCGATCGGGCTGGGCCGCCGGCGGCGCCCCGCCGAGGCTGAGCACGGGGAGCGACGGCAGGACCCGCAGCACCACGTAGTGGGCGCCCCGGGCCAACGGCACGTAAATCTTGTGGCGGCTGACGGCGAAGAGGCACCCGCCGTTCTCGCCTTTTTGGAAGCCGTCGATGTACACGTAGTCGGAGGCCGCGGTGTACGGGCTGGTCAGCGTCGGCCCCACGAGGGCCCCACTGGTGTTGGCCAGGATCTTGTCCGCCTCGGACTCGGGGTCGTTGATCAGCGACGGGTCGATCTTGTGCCACCCACTGTCGCTGCAGGACTGGAGGGGCCAGTACCAATGCTTCGTCGAGAGGTCCTTGACCGGCGGCTTGACCCCGGCCAGGTTGCCGATCGGCAAGTCCTTGGCGCCGCCCGGCGTCACCTGGCTGGCGTAGTCGCCGGTGATCACTTCGAGAGGCTTCCAGGAGTTGGGCCGACCAATGTCGGCGGTCGATGCCAGCGGCATCCAGAGGAGCGACAGCAGGCAGAGCATGCCCGACATGCCTGCGGCCATGAGCAAGAAGCCCAACCGCCCGCCCACATCGGTCGACAGCACCAGGTACACGCTGCCCGGCAACAGCACGACGAAGAGGGCCGTGATCACCACGCCCCGGATGAACGGGTCCCACGTGAAGGTCGCCGCCAGCAGCCCGGCGTGGCTCAGGAGGAGATGCACTTACAGGCCTCTCTCATAATCGACGACCGCCTGGATCTGATCCGGGGTGAGTACCTGATCGAACTTGGGCATGCCGCCGCCCTGCATGGCGGCGCCCGCGGTTTCGATGTCGAGACGGGGGTCGGCGGCCATGCTGCCGACTCCCCTGGTCCCGTACGACTTGCCGTAGGTCGCACCCTTGGTCACGTAGTCCAGCTGGTCCACGATGTTGGGGAACTGGCGAAGCTCGCTGCTGTTGGTCAAGTTGGGTCCGTAGGCCCCGGCGCCTGAGGTCTCGGGCGCGCCATAGGAGTAGCCCTTGGTGTGGCAGCGGGCGCAGTAGGCGTTGAAGAGGGCGGCGCCGTCGGTGCCAAGGTTGGCGGCCTCCTTCATGGCGGCCTCAGGGGTGATCTGGATGCTCTGCAGGTAGGCGACCAGCGAGTCGATCTGCGAGTCGTTCATGGGGCCACCGCCCGCCAGGCCCCACGCGGGCATGGGCGTGTTGGAGCGGCCGTACACGATGATCGTGCGCACGGTGTCGGGTGTGAACTTGAGCAAGGCGGTGTTGAGGGCGGGCACCTGCCAGGACACCGACTGGGTGGTGCCGAGCGGCGTCGTGATGGTGTAGGTCGTCGAGCCACCCTGGCCGGCGTTGCCGTGGCACCCGGCGCAGCCGAAGTGCAGCTCGTT
>JAUTXM010000507.1 GCA_030838025.1 Acidimicrobiaceae bacterium | reverse complement strand
CCGCGGTGGAAGCCGGGCGACGACGACGTCATGCCGAGCGACGGGCACAAGGGCCCTCGACGGCCCCGCCTGCGCGATCGCCTCCCCTGGTAGGTCAGACCTTCGAGGCCTCGAACTTGTAGCCCAGCCCGCGGATCGTCGTGATCCGCCGAGGGACCGAGGGGTCGTCCTCGACCTTGGAGCGGAGCCGCTTGACGTGGACGTCGAGCGTCTTGGTGTCGCCGACGTAATGGGGTCCCCACACCCGGTCGATGAGCGTTTCGCGGGTCAACACCCGCCCCGCGTTGGTCAGCAAGAGTTCGAGCAGCTCGAACTCCTTGAGCGGCAACGACACCGATCGGTCGCGGACGTACACCTCATGTCGCTCCGGGTCGAGCCGGACGTCGCCTACCTCCAACACGTCGCCGCCCGGCGGCGTGTCGTCCATGGCCGGAGCCCGGCGGAGTACCGCCCGCATCCGGGCCACCAGCTCGCGGAGCCGGTAGGGCTTGGTCACGTAGTCGTCGGCGCCCACTTCCAGGCCCACGACGGTGTCGATCTCGCCGCTCTTGGCCGTGACCATGATGATGGGAACCCGGGAGCGGGAGCGCAGTTCCCGGCACACGTCGATACCCGACAGCCGGGGCAGCATGACGTCGAGCAGCACCAGGTCGGGGCGTACGAGGTCGAACATGGCGATCGCCTCGACCCCGTCGCGGGCCACCTTGACGAGGAATCCCTCGCGTTTCAGCCCCACCACGAGTGCTTCGACGAACGACTCCTCGTCCTCGACGACGAGCACCGTGGGCGGATCAGCCAACGCCGGCCTCCTTGTCATTGCCGGTCGCGGCCTCGGAGGCTCGGGAGCCGTTGGGCAGCCGGAGCCGGAATGTCGACCCCTCTCCCTCACGGGAATCCAGGGTCACCTCGCCACCGTGGTTGCCGGCCACGTGGCGAACGATCGAGAGGCCGAGACCGGTGCCCCCCGTGTCCCGGGAACGGGCCCGATCGACACGGTAAAACCGTTCGAAGACCCGCTCGAGATCACGCGACGGTATGCCGATGCCGTGGTCGGCGACGCTGAGAACGATCCAGTCGCCGTCACAGGACACGTCGACCTGGACCGCCGAGCCCGGTTCGGAGTACTTGATGGCGTTGTCGACCAGGTTGTGCACCGCCGAGATCAGCTGGCGCCGGTCGCCCAGGACGACGGGATCCCGGGACGGTTCGGTGACTTCGAGGCGGATGCCCCGATGCTCGGCGACGGGACGCAGGCGGTCGACGGCTTGGCCGACGATGAGATGGAGGGCCACGGCCTCGGTGCTCGGGGACTCCTGGGCCTCGATGCGCGAGAGGTCGAGGAGGTCTTCGATGATGCGGCCCAGGCGTTCGGCCTCGGTGCGCATGCGATGTGAGAGCCGGGCGACGACCGCCGGGTCGTCCTCGTCCTCCAGGGTCTCGGCCACCAGGCTGAGCGCACCCACGGGGGTCTTGAGCTCGTGGCTGATGTTGGCGACGAAGTCGCGGCGGACCGCCTCGAGCCGCCGTTTCTCCGAGACGTCCTCGATGATGGCGACCGCGCCCGACGGGTGGCCCGACTCGACCAGCGGCCGGGCCCGGATGGCGAGCGTGCGCCGAGGCGGTGAGAAGAGCTCGATGCTCTCCTCGGCGCTGCGGCCTCGCAGGGCGGAAGCCAGGAGCTCGTCCAAGGCCCGCTCGGCCAGGGCCTCGCTGTGGCGGGCGCCGACAAAGCTGGCTGCCTGGGGGTTTCGATAGACGATGGCCCCGGTCTGATCGGCGATGACGACGCCTTCGGGGACATGGGCCAAGGCGGCCGCCAGGCGATGGGTGTTCGCCTCGACCTCGGCCAAGCGGGAGGTGGCGCGGGTGACCGCGGCCTCCACCAGGCGCAACATGGCATCGACGCTGGTCGGGACTTCGGTGCCGGCGAGCGCGGCGTTGCTGTCGCTGCCGTTCACTTCGGCGTCGTCCGACGGTCCCCCGCCTGCGCCCGCGCGTGCGCCCACACCCGCCCAGGCGGCGCCGTTCGTGCTCGACGGTTCGTTGCCGGCTGGGGCGCTCGGCGCGGCCGAGGCGCCGCTCGCTCTGGCGTCCAGCGTGGCGCCACCCACCCCCGGCTCGCGATCGAGCACCAGCGGGGGCCGGTCGACGACCGCGTCCAGCCGGGCCAAGGCGACCGCCACCCGGCGGAGCACGGCGGCGCGCATCAGCGGCGGTCTCCCACCGGCACCACGGTCAGGGCGCCTTCACGGTCAGACGGGAGGACACGAGCCGGGCCACCATGGTGAGCACCAGCACCATGACGATGAGGGTCAGGGCGGCACCCCAGGCGCGCTGCTGGGCTCCGGCGAACGGTTGCGACGCGTTGACGAAGATCTGCGCCGAAAGCGTGGTGTTGGAGCCCTTGAAGTCGTTCCAGTTGGACCGCGACTGGAGGGCGCCAATGGTGAACAGCAACGGCGCCGTCTCCCCCGCCGCCCGGGCAATGGCCAGCAGGCACCCACTGGTGATGCCCGGAAG
>JAUTXM010000505.1 GCA_030838025.1 Acidimicrobiaceae bacterium | reverse complement strand
TCGTGCTGGACGAGCCGGAGGTACTGGCGTTCCTCGACATCCGCCCCCTTTTCCCCGGCCATGTTTTGACCATCCCGAAGCGGCACTTCGAGACCGTGACGGACCTGCCGCCGGAGCTGGTCGAGCCCCTGTTCGCCGCCACCCGGCGCCTGGCGGCGGCGGTCGAAGCCGCCATGGGAGCGGACGGCTCCTTCGTGGCGATCAACAACCGAGTGAGCCAAAGCGTCGCCCACCTCCACGTGCATGTGGTTCCCCGCAAGCGCAAGGACGGGCTGCGAGGGTTCATGTGGCCCCGGCAGCGTTACCCCGACGAGGCGACGGCGGCCGCCACGGCCAGCGCCATCGGCGAGGCACTCAGAGCGACTTGAGCTGGGCGATCAGGGTCGGACAGCTCCGGTCGCGCGCCTTGGCGATCCTGGTGAACACGTTCAAACGGTGAGCGCAGCGCTGGCACGGCGCACCCGCAGCGCCCACCAGACCAAAGGCACCTGTATCGGCAGGCGGGCCCACGCGAGGGTCGACTCGAGTGTGCTCCGGCGGCTCCAGTTGACGGCCATCTGGACGTTGGCAGGGAAGACGGCGATGAAGAGCACCGCGGCCATCGTTGCTCCGGCCCGACGGCTGCGCCGGGCGAACACGGCGGCGGCGACGGCGAGTTCGGCTCCCCCGCTGGCAAGGACCCAGCCCCGAGCGGTCCCCGGCAGGGCGTGGGGGATGATCGGGTCGTAGAAGCGGGGAACGACGAAATGGGCCACGCCGGTGACGGTGAGCATTCCCGCCAGGGCCGCCGCGGCCGCCTGGTGGGCGTCGACTCGCATCGGTCCACCTTCCCACATCCGCCGGGCAACCTCGGCCACCCGCCCCGGTCAGCCGGCCCACCCGTGACCTGATGTTCAGCGCGACGGGCGCGTACGGTTGACGGACGTGACCGATGACTTGCGGGCCGAAACGGTGCAGGTCTCAGGCCATGATGGCGACCAGATAGAGGCGTACCTGGCGCAACCGCTCGGCGCTGGGCCGTTTGGGGCAGTGGTCGTGATCCACCACCTCCCCGGCTACGACGAGGCGTCGTTGGAGATCACCAGGCGGTTCGCCGCGCACGGGTACCTGGCGATCTGCCCCAACCTGTACAGCCGGGATGCGCCGGGCGCCTCGCCCGCGGAGGCGGCCGCCATCGTCCGGGCCGCGGGCGGGGTGCCCGACGACCGGCTGGTGGGTGACGTGGACTCGGCCGCCCACTACGTGCGGTCGCTGCCTTCGAGCAACGCCAAGGTGGGCGTCATCGGCTTCTGCTCGGGCGGCCGGCACGCCTTCCTGGCCGCCTGCCGGTTGCCCCTGGATGCGGCGGTCGACTGTTACGGGGCGTTCATCGTCAATCCGCCACCCGCAGAGTCGCCGCTCAAGACTCGCGCGGTCGTGGGCTTGGCCGGCGACTTGTCGTGTCCCCTACTCGGGCTTTTCGGCGTCGAGGACCGCAACCCCTCACCGGCGGAAACGGCCACGCTGGCTGGCGTGCTCACGGAACACGGCAAGTCCTTCGAGTTCCACACCATGGCCGACGCCGGCCATGCCTTCTTCGCGGTGGACCGGCCCAACTATCGCCCCGAGGCCGCCAACAAGGGTTGGCCCCTCATCTGGGACTTCTTCGGCCGCTATCTGGCGTGACTCTGTGGGTTACTTATCGCTCTGGTGGCGACTTATGGTCGTCCAGCGCTGTAGGTGGACCAGAGAGCCGTAAGTCGCCCAGAGACTGGCAGGGATTACTGCTGCAAGAGGTCGACCGGGCCCTCGGGGCCACGGCGGATGAACCACTCCCAGCCGTAGACGGCCGCGAACTGCTCCAGGCCGATCTGCATCGCCGAGGTCGTCTCGGGAATCTGGCTGGCGTGCGCCGCCATGGCAGCCCGCTTGCGGTCGAGCACGACGCCGACCGGCACCGTGGTCGTGACCATCACCGTGGGGACCCCGATGTTGGACCGGGCCAGACCGAGATCGCCGGCCAGGATCGCCTCCTCGACCAGGTGGGTTTCGACGAAGTGCAGGTACTCCCGGTCGACCGTGGCCTCGTAGACCGTCGGGGTGGCCGCCCGCTCGGCGGCCAGGAGGCCGGCGCGGTGGACTTGCACGTGGTCGGGATGGCCGTAGATGCCGAACTCGTCGTAGACAACGAGTGCGCAGGCACGCTCCTCGATCAGGACCTGTGCCAGGCGGGCGGCGACGTCGCCTGGGTTGGCTGCGCAGAACGCACCCTCGGATTGGTTGGCCGGGTCCCCCGCCAACCCTGAGTCCTGGTAACCGAGGAAGACCACGCTGGAGACCCCGAGCAAGGAGGCCGCCCGAGCTGTCTCCCCCTGGCGAACGGCGGCCAAGTGCTCGGCGGCGTGCGGGACCCCAAGTTCTCCGCCCGTCGCCACGACCACGACCACCCGATGGCCGGCGTCGCTCAACCGGGCGATGGTGCCGCCGGTGAAGATGGCCTCGTCGTCGGGATGGGCGTGGAAGAACACGATGACCGCCACCGCGA
>JAUTXM010000122.1 GCA_030838025.1 Acidimicrobiaceae bacterium | reverse complement strand
CTGCAGAGGTCTATGAGACCGATCGGATCGACTTCGCCGACGCGTACCTGGTCGCCTGCGCCGAGAGCACCGACGTCGGCAGGATCGCATCGTTCGACCGGTCGCTGGACCGGGTCCGCAGCATCGAAAGGATTGAACCGCCCGCGATTTGAGCTCCTGGCCGTGACCTCCAGCCGGCGTTAGAATCTATGGCCTCAAGATTTGCGGGTCGCGAAATACAGGCGTCGCCGCAAATCTTGGTTAAGTGTGGCGATATGCTGTGTCGGGCGCTATCCTGCCGCGTGGTAATCGTCTGGGAATCGGGTGTCGTGGATTTGGATGGCGGCGGTTAGGACCTTCTGTCCGTAGGCAGTGACGCGGTAACGGCGAGCCCGGGGTATCTTGGCCACTAAGCGGTGACCTCGGAGTTTCACGATGAGCCGAGACACGCGTTCGCATCTTCGATGTGCTTCGTCGGCGTCGGCGGGTGGGCGACGGTAGAGACGGGCCGTGATATCGGCGTTGCGGAACCCGCGAATATTGTGCTCGCCGGCCATGACCGCTTTGAACAGCGCCAAGTCGGCGGGGTTGAGTGGGTTGAACCGGGGAACTCGTCGTCCGTCTTTGATCTTTGGCCGGCACAAGGCGTCGAGCGCGGCGACACCTTCGCCTTTCAACGGAGCCGCGGCCAGCGCTTCGAGATAGCGCTGGTTGGCCGCGATGCCTACCTGATAGTTGCGCCACATGTCGGCGACGCTCTTGCGCATGGGCATCCACCGCCGCGAGCTCTGCCCGGCGTCGTCGGTGACGACCCGCCACACCTTGAACTCACGCGGATTGTTGATCGTGGTTTCGACACGAAGGACCGAGGCCTTGTCGTACACCTTCACCCAGTTCCCCGCCACCCGGTGCCGGACCCGCCACCCCTCGGGCCGGCGTTTGGCGTCGGTCACCACTTGGGCCGCCAACGAGGGGTGAAGCTTTCGACCCAAGAAACCCAAGACGTCCTCCGACGACAAGTTCAACGCGGCGTGGCGGACCAGGTCGGGCCAGATCTTCAGAAGCTCGGGGCGGGATTTGAACATGACGTCGGTGGCGATCTCGGCCTGGTCGATCACCCAGTAGTAGCCGCCGTAGCCCGCCGCCTCGATCGAGCCCAGGATCGGGTTGAGCCGCTGGGCGAACGCGTTGAGGACTCGAGGCCAAGCCCGATGGGCGAAGTGTTCGCACAGCTTCGACGCGGCCTCAAGGTCATCGATGGCCAGCAGCGAGTTGTCGTAGCGGAGGTAGCCGACGCTGGCTTTATCGAGCTGGCGGGCCAGCCACTCCCGGCCGTTCACGTACACCTGGATCTCATAGGGGATCCACCCCTGGATGCGGATATGCATGAACCCGAGTTCAGGGTCGATCAGATACAGGTAGTGGTGCAGGCACTGACGTTCGCGTCTCGTCACCTCGAGACGGTGCGTCTTGGTGCTCTTGCGGACCTGGAAGCTCATGCACGGCTCCACCGCCGAGATCAGGCACACGATCCCCTCGGTCACACCGTCGCGTTCGGCGATGTTCTTCGCCATCTCGTCCTTGCGGTTCGCACCGTTGCGGGTCTTCATATGGTTGAACGAGATCACCGGCCGTCCCGTGTCGGTGACCAGTTTGCGGGCGTTCTCCGCGATGCGCTCCGTGGTAGCCCGGGCGTAGCTGGTGAACTCGGTGAGCGGCACCCCCTGGGACCACAAGAACGTCCTGACCCGATCACCCCCGAACAGGCCCGACAGGTAGCCCTTGAAGATCACCCGGTCGTACATCGCCAAGCTGCCGGTAGTCCGACCTCGATGAAGATCCTCGAACACGCCCACAACCCACCTCCGAACATGGCCTCTACGAAGTGCCTTGCCAACCGTTACCACAGACCGGCGTGAGCGCACAGGGCCGGCTTTTGCCGGCCCGACAACCGACCCGAACCGAGACCAGGCCGCGTCAAACCAGCCTGCGGCCGCCCCCACCACCCGACCCGTCCGACCAGAACACGGGCCTTTGGTTGCGGCCGCAGGCTGCCGTAGGTGACAGTCGCAGGGCGCCGTACATAGTCCTTCGAGAACGCGCCATGGGCGAGGCAATGTCGCCGTCTTCGGTGGCCTGCTGACCGTCGCGGACCCGGCGGGCTCGGGATGGCGTCCAAGCCTGTCGGTAGCCCATGGGCGTTGCTGTGGGGCGGCACGCAACGCGCAGTGTTCCGCGAATCCACTCGTCCCCAAGTTCGTCCGGCGACGATGTCGAGAATCGGTGGATGGTGCCGTCCCCGGCGTGAACGCGACGAGGATGGTTGCGCCACAACGAAGGAGACGATGATGGAACAGCATGACATCGACGCCGAACTGAACACGCCCGGTGCACAGGACCTGCTGTCGGCCACCTCAGCCGCTCACCTCGCCTACGTCGGGACCGACGCGACACCGCGAGTGATCCCGGTGGGGTTCTGGTGGACCGGCCACCAGTTCGTGATCTCGACGGCCATCACCTCGCCGAAGGTCGAAGCGTTGTCGGCCCGTCCGGACGTCGCGCTGGCCATCGACACCGGCGATTCGCCCGGCGCGGCGCGGGCGCTATCGGTGCGCGGGCGGGCGGAGGTCGAGATCGTGGACGGGGTGGTCAAGGAATACCTGATGGCCGCACGCAAGAGCATGAACACCGAAGCGGCCGCGGCCTTCGAGGAGAACTGCCGGAAGATGTACGGGCAGATGGCCCGGATCGCGATTACGCCGTCCTGGGTGCGCTTCTACGACTTCGGTGCCGGCCGGATGCCGCGATTCCTCAAGGACCTGGCCGACCAGGCGGAGAACTGAGCGGAGGAGGAACTCATAGCGCGCACCCGGCGTTCGGTGGCAGTCTGCCGGGATATAGGGTGAGGTAGGAGAGGTTTATGGGGGCGCGGTGCCGCGCGAACACCGCCTCCGGCGCGGCCTTGATCGTCGTGGACGCGGTAACGCGCTCGGTTTCCATACCACTGAGACGGCTCGCCGGGCGCGAACTCATCGCCGCACGCCACAATCGCCGGTCAGCGATCGAACCTGTGGCGCTATCCGGGCAACCGCACATGGCCACCCACGCCCCGACACGGATGCAAGCGTAGCGGCGTACCGACTCTCCCGAACCGGGACGCCATTCCGCGTGATCGACCAGGCGGCGACGCAGGCAGATGGTACGAACCTGGCACTTCCCCGTCACCACCCTTGCATCGGAACCTGTCAAGGCCTTTGAGACAAATGGTCAGGATTTGTTCTGTGCGTCGTTGTCGATGGTGGGCTTGTTGATCCAGGCGGCGGTCGGGAGCTTGGGTGGGCTGGGGCGGCGGTTCCCGAATCGGCGGGGGTTGGCGGCATAGGCGGCGTCGAGGGTCTCGGCCCGGCTGGCCTGGATCAGTTCCGCGGTGCCGTAGTGAACCGACGCCGGGGTGTGCAGGCCGATCCCGGAATGACGGTGGTGGTGGTTGTAGTACTCGAAGAACTCGGCGCAGAAGCTCCGGGCATCTGCGATGCAGCCGAAGCGGGCAGGGAACGCGGGGCAGTATTTGAGGGTCTTGTTGACCGCCTCGCTGTAAGGGTTGTCGTTGCTCACGTGAGGCCGGCTATGGGTCCGGCCGACGCCCAAGTCGACGAGGAGCTCGGCGACACCTTTGGAGGTCATCGACGTGCCCCGGTCGGCGTGAATGGTGAGCTCACCTTTGGCGACGCCCTGTTCGAGCACCGCTCGGCTGATGAAGCCCTCGGCCAGCTCCGCGTTCTCGCCCGGGGCGACCATCCAGCCCACCACGTAACGGGAGAAGATGTCGATCGCCACATAGCAGTCGAACCACACCCCCTTGTCGGGGCCCCGGAGTTTGGTGATATCCCAACTCCAACACATGTTGGGCCGCTCGGCCATCAACTCGGGTCGGGCCCGGGTCGGGTGCTTCGCCTGGGCCCGGCGTTCTCGGACCTCGTTACTGGCCCGCAACACCCGGTACATCGTGGAGATCGACGCCAGGTACAGGCCTTCGTCGAGGGTGATGGCCCACACCTGGGCCGGTGCCAGGT
>JAUTXM010000120.1 GCA_030838025.1 Acidimicrobiaceae bacterium | reverse complement strand
TCCGACGGCACGTACAGCTTGTCGCCGCCGCGGTATTCCAGCAGCAAGTAGTCGCGCTCCACGCCGCCGATGGACCGGGTGACCATGCCGCTGAAGCGCCCGACCCCGTGCTGGTAGTGGACGACGTGCGCCCCCGCCTTCATGTCGTCGAAGAACGTCTCGGTCGCCCGTGCCCTCGCCCGGGCGGGCCGGTGGGCCCGACGCCGGCCGGTCAGATCGGTCTCGGCCAGCACGGCCAGCTTGAGCGCCGGGTACACGAAGCCCCGCTCCAAGGGCTGGACGATGACCCGCACCCCGGGCTTGGCGAGATCGACGTCGGACCCGGCCGCCAGCAACGGCACGGTCATCCCGGCCTCCCGCAGGATCGACGCCATCCGCGCCGCCGTCCCCGCCCCCTCGGCGCACACCACGACCGAGTACCCCTCGCCGGCCAGCTTGCCCAGCCGGCGCACCAGCCCCTCGTTGTCCCCCAGGAACGGGTCCCACCCCGTCGCCGCCACCATGGCGGTGCCGGGACCCTCGGCCACGGCCGCAACCGTGGTGACGGGAGCGTCGGTATGGGCGAGGAGACGGCCGAAGGGCAGGTGGAGTTGGGGAAAAGCCTCGCCCGCGGCGCCCCACGTGGAGGCGAGGGATGCGGCCAATGCGCCTTCTTCGTCGAGCAACTCTGCGGCTCGATCGCGCATCCGACGAGCTTCTACCAGCACGATCTGGGCATCGCGCCCGACTAGGTCGAACAGCACGTGTTCACCGTCGGTGAGCCACGGCAGCCACGATTCCATCCCGTCGAAGATCAGCCCTTCGGCCAGGCGGTCCCAACGGTCGCGCCCCCAGGGCTGCTCGCCGACCAGGCGAGCGGCCCGGGCCTTCACCTCGGGGGTGGGAAGCAGCTCCCGGCACCCGAAGATCTCCACGCGCCCCATGTCGTTGGTGGAGCGCTGGTCGGCAACGGAAAACTCCGTCAGGCGGTCGACCTCGTCGCCCCACAGGTCGATGCGGACGGGGACGTCGCCGGTCGACGGGTAGACATCGACGATCGATCCCCGCACCGCGAACTCGCCCCGGTGTTCGACCTGGTACTCCCGGCGGTAACCGGCGGCCGCCAGGCGGGCGATGAGCTGACCCTGGTCGACCACATCGCCCCGGGCGACGACGATCGGTTCGAGGTCTTCGACGCCGGGACCGAGGCGTTGCAGGAGGGCCCGGACCGGGGCGACGAGCACCTTCGGCATTCGGGACGGGTCCTGCAGGTGCCACATGGTGCGAAGCCGCCGCCCCATGGTCTCCACGCTGGGGCTGACGCGCTCGAAAGGCAGCGTCTCCCAGGCGGGGAACACGTCCACCTGGTCAGCGCCGAGAAACGCCCGCAAGTCGTGCGCCAGTCGCTCCGCCTCCGAGGCGGTCGGGACGGCAACCACCGTGGGGTGGCGGTCGGACTGCCGGGCCAAGCCCGCGATGGTGAAGGCCCGGGCCGCCTCGGGGATGCCGACGACCGTCGCCCGGGCCCATCCGAGGTCGGCCAGGCTGTCGTCGCGCCGAAGCAGGCTCAGCAGGGAGGAAAGCGCCACGCTCACATCAGACACCTGAGCCATTGAACCGGTTTTGGGCGGGAACGACACCCTCGGCCAGGACCATCTCCACCGCGTCGGCCGCCAGTTCGACGGCCACGTCGAGCTCCGCTTTTTCCGACCTGGCGGGCGGCCCCAGGACATGGTCGATTCCCTGCTGGCGCCCCGCGGGCTTGCCGATACCCACCCGGATCCGGGTGAAGGCGTCGCTGTGGAGGTGGGCCTTGATGGACTTCAGCCCGTTGTGGCCCGCCAGGCCACCGCCCGCCTTCACCTGGATCCGCCCGACCGGGAGGTCGAGTTCGTCGTGAACCACGACCAAGTCTTCGAGGTCGTCGATGCCGAAGCGGCGCACGAGCGGCGCCACCGCCAGCCCCGAGTCGTTCATGTAGGTCTGCGGGAAGGCCAGGGCCAGGCGCCGCCCGGCAACGGTCACCTCGGTGGCCATCGACCGCAGCACCCGCTCAGATCGGAGCTTGCTGCCGTGACGGCTCGCCAGCCGGGCGATGACATCGGCGCCGATGTTGTGCCGGGTGCCGGCATAGGACGCGCCGGGGTTGCCCAGACCCACGGCCAGCAGGTCGGCCGGCGTCCCCGTTCGGGGTCGCAGCAGGTTCAGCCGCCGGTGGAACCAGCCGCCTCGGCGCCCTCGGGCCCGACGGCGGGAGCTTCTTCGCCCTCGACCGGCTCCGGAGCCTCTTCGGCCTCGCCGCGGGCGGCGATCACGACCGGCTCCTCGGGATCCAGTTCGGTGGTGACGCCGGCGGGCAGCGCAATGTCACCCACCCGAATGGTGTCGCCGATCTCCATCTCGCTGATGTCCACTTCCACGTGGGCGGGGATGTTGGCCGGGGTGGCGTGGACGGTCAGGCTGGTCAACTGCTGCTCGATGAAGCCGTCGGCCTGGGCCACCTTGCGGGCCTCCCCGACGAAGTTGATCGGGACCTCGGCCGATACCACCTCGTCGCGGCTGACGATCAGGAAGTCGACGTGGATCACGGTGCTGCGCACCGGGTGGCGCTGGATCTCGCGGGCCAGGGTCAGGTGGGTCTCGTCGCCGACCTGCAGCGCCAACAGGGCATTCAGTCCGGCACTCGTCGTGAGCGCGGTACGCAGCGCCCGTCCCTCGACCGAGATCGGGAGTGGGTCGCGCCCGTGGCCGTAGATGACGCCAGGGATGCGTCCCGCGGCCCGCATACGGCCCGCGGCCCGAGACCCGATCGGTCGGGGTGATTCGGCGACGATGGTGAACTCGGCCATTTGAGCGCGCTCCTACGACAACGGGCATTGCGGACGGCCATGAATCCTACCGCACGCACTGCTGGCGGCCGGTTCCGAGCCGCGTCTACGTCTGGTTTTCGCCGCCGAAGATCTGCGAGACGGATCCGTCCTCGAACACGGCGTTGATGGCATCGGCGAACATCGGCGCCACCGAGCACACCTCGATCTTGTCGATCTGCTTCTCCGACGGCAACGGCAAGGTGTCGGTGACGACAACCCGGGTGATCTGAGAGTTCTTGAGGCGGTCCACCGCCGGGTCGGACAGCACGGCGTGGGTGGCCATGGCCCATACCTCGGTGGCCCCCTTGTCGATCAGGATGTCGGCGGCCGCGCAGATCGTGCCTGCGGTGTCGATCATGTCGTCGATGAGCACGCACATCTTGCCGTTGACGTGGCCCATCACGTCGAGCGCCTGGACCTGGTTGACGCCGTCCTTGGGACGGCGCTTGTAGACGCTCGCCACGTCGACGCCCCCGAAGAGGTGGCGGGCCGCCTGCTCGGCCACCTTGGTGCGCCCGGTGTCGGGTGCGACCATCACGAAGTCGCCCGAGGCGTGCTCGCGGAGGTAGGAAGTCAGCACCGGTACCGCCGTGAGATGGTCCACCGGTCCGTCGAAGAACCCCTGGATCTGGCCCGAATGCAGGTCGACCGACATGATCCGGTCGGCGCCGGCGGTGAGGAAGAAGTCCGACACCATCCGGGCACTGATCGGCTCGCGGCCTTTGGACTTACGATCCTGGCGGGAGTAGCCGTAGTACGGGCACACGGCGGTGATGCGCTTAGCCGACGCTCGCTTGGCGGCGTCGATCATCAGCCAGTGTTCCATCAGCGAATCGTTGACCGATCGCCCTGGGGTACGGCAGTGGGACTGGAAGATGAACACGTCGGCGCCGCGCACCGACTCCTGGAACCGGGGCCGGATCTCACCGTTGGCGAAGTCCACCAGGTTGGGCAGTGACAGCTCCACCTTGAGGTGGGAGGCGATGTCCTCCGAGAGTTGCAGGTGCGACCGGCCCGACAGCAGGTACAGCTTCCTCTTCGGTACGACCTCGATCACGGCGCCCCTACTTCCTCGTCGTCGCTGCGACCTATGAAATATGGCCCGGTCACCGCTCCTGGCGCCACCCGACCTCCGGGGAGGATGGTGGCGTAGGGTCCGACGACCGCTTCGGGCCCGATCTCGGCCGATTGGGCGACCGAGTTGGCGACCGTGGCCCGCTCGCCGACGATGCAGTCGACCAGATGGCTGTTCGGTCCGATCTCGCAGCCCATGGCGATCACGGTGCTGCCCTGCAGCAGGGTCCCGGGGAACAACGTGACATCGGCAGCCAAGCTGACCGACGTGTCGACATAGGTGCGTTCGGGGTCGAGCATGGTCACGCCTCGCCGCATCCACCGTTCGTTGATGCGGTCCCGCAACTCGGCCTCCGCGACCGCCAGCTGCGATCGGTCGTTGACGCCCGCCACCTCCATCGAGTCACCGACCAGCAGGCTGGTGACGGGGTAGCCAGCGGTGTGGAGCACGCCGATGATGTCGGTCAGGTAGTACTCGCCTTGAACGTTGTCGGGGCTGAGGCGGCGCAGCGCCGGCGCCAGCACGCTGCGCCGGAAGGCATAGATCCCCGTGTTGACCTCCCGGATCTGGCGTTCCTCGGCGGTGGCGTCGGCCTGCTCGACGATTCGAGCCACCCGCTCGTCTTTCCCCCGGACGATGCGTCCGTACCCGGTGGGGTCGGCCAACTCGGCGGTGAGGACCGTGGCCGCGGCGTTGGCCTGGCGATGGGCCCGCACCAGCGCCGCCAGGGTGGGCGGGCGCAGCAACGGGGTGTCCCCGGGCAGCACCACGATGTCGCCACCGTCGTCATCGTCGTCGTCGGGGAACGCCGTGAGCGCCACCGCCACCGCGTCGCCGGTCCCCCGCTGGACCGCCTGCTCCACGAAGTCGACCAGCAGGTGGGCCACGGTGTGCTCGAGGAGCGTCTTGGTCACCCGCTCGGCGCCGTGTCCGACCACGACCACGGCGCGCTGCAGGTCGAGCTCCGCCAGCGCGTCCAACACGTGCAACACCATGGGCCGGCCGCACAGGCGATGGAGTGGCTTCGGTCGCGACGACCGCATCCTCGTCCCCTCGCCCGCCGCCAGCACGACCGCCGATAGGGGGCGATCCGTCACGGCCCCGTCCCCGCCTTGTCGTGGTCGATCACCGAACCCC
>JAUTXM010000468.1 GCA_030838025.1 Acidimicrobiaceae bacterium | reverse complement strand
TGCCGGTCCCCTGCAGGGCCGACACCTCCACCACAATGGTGTCGCCCCCCCATGCTTCTGGTACCAATCCCCGCTCGGAGAGCTGTTGAAGGACGCGGGTGGAGTCCGCATCGGGGCGGTCCATCTTGTTGACGGCCACGATGATCGGGACGTCCGCCGCCTTGGCGTGGTTGATGGCCTCGATGGTCTGGGGCATGACACCGTCGTCGGCGGCCACCACCAGGACCACGATGTCGGTGACCTCGGCGCCCCGAGCGCGCATGGCCGTGAAGGCCTCGTGGCCCGGGGTGTCGATGAAGGTGATGAGCTGTCCGTGGTACTCGACCTGGTAGGCGCCGATGTGCTGGGTGATACCGCCGGCCTCGCTGGCGACCACGTTGGTCTCGCGGATCCGGTCGAGCAGGAGCGTCTTGCCGTGGTCGACGTGGCCCATCACGGTGACGACCGGCGGGCGGGGCCGCAACAGCTCCTCGTCCTCCTCGTCGTCGTCGTCGAAATACTTGGCCTGGAGCTCGGCTTCCTTCTCCTGGCCGGCGTCGACCAGGCGGATGGTGGCCGCCACCTCCGCCGCAAACAGCTCGATCATGTCGTCGCTGAGCGACATTGTGGCGGTGACCATCTCGCCTTGTTGCAGCAAGAAGCGCACCACGTCCGCCGCTGACCGGTTGAGCTTGGGTCCGACCTCTTGGGCCGTCGACCCGCGCTCGATGATGACCTCGCCCTCGGGCACCGCGGCGTCCGACGGGCTGTAGCGGGTCAGCTCCTGCGCTTCCAGCTCCTCGAAGTTGCGCCGGCGACGGCGCTGGCCGCGCCGCTGGGGGGGCCGGCCGCCTCGTCCGCCGAATGGCGGACCGCCACGGCCCGCGCCGGGGCCACCGCCGGGCCCGGGCGCGCCGGGGGCTCGGGTGAATCCACCCGCTCCCGGGGCGCCGCCGCCGGTACCACCGCCGCCACCGGGGCGGCTGAAACCGCCGCCCGCGGGTCGGTTGCCGAACCCGGGGCGACTGCTGCTGCCGCCACCGCCGACGCCCGGACGCGGAGGTCCGGCACCGGGGCGACCGGCGCTCTGCCCGGGTCGAGGTGTGCTGGCTGCCGGTCCGCGACCACCGAGTCCGGGGGGCGGCGGAATGGGCTTGCCAGACGGAGAGAGGGGGGGCCCACCTGGTCCACCGGCGCCGCTCGGTCCGCCTTGCGCCGGCCGGCTGGGCGCGCCCGAGGAGCCCGTGCCACCAGCGCCACCTCGTGATACCGGTGACGACGGGGCCGAACCGGACCCGGGGGACCCTAAGGATCCCGAGGGGCGGGCAGGTGCCCCGGTACGGGGCGGGGCGGGTGTGCGCCCCGGTGGTGCCGGGCGGATCGGCGGGGCCGGGGATCCCGATTGCGATTGCATGGGGGGACGCGGGGGCGCGGGCATCGGCGGGCGCCGGGCCATGCCTCGGTCACCGCCCTGTGCGGGCGGCGATGTCGAGTCGGGACGGCTGGTCACCAGGCGCGAATCGTTGGGGCGGGGGGCGCCTCTCGGCGGCGGTGGGATCGGAGGGCCGGTGCGTGGTGCACCGAAGGGCGCCGCAGGGGCGGGACGTGGGGCCGGCTGGTCGAGCGGAGGTCGCGGCGGCGTCGGTGCCGAAGCCCCCGCGTCAGCAGTGCCCGCGATGGCTGGGCTGGTGACAGTCTCGGGCGCAGCGGGCAGCGGAGCGGTCGCAGCGGGCACCAGCGGAGGCGCCTCGCTCGTCGTCACGAGACCGACTCGGGCCGGCAACGGGTCGGCGGGCGAGGACTCGCTCGGTCCAACGGGCAGGGACGGCTCGGACTCGGAGCCGTCGCCTCGTCCGGGGCGGCTCCGGCCCTTGATCTCGGCGGGCTCTTCGGGTTGTTTGTCGCGACGCAACCCCTCGCGGTCCGCCTTGCGGCGAACGCGATCAGCCTGGGCGTCCTCGATGCTCGACGAGTGGCTGGTGACCCCAATGCCGAGATCTAGACAGAGGTCCAACGCCTCCTTGTTGGTGAGACCGAGCTCGCGTCCCAGCTCGTATACGCGGATCTTCTTGGCCAAGTCCTACGTCAATCCCTTCTTGCGGCGCCACCGGCGGCGGCACCTATCTCTATCCTCGCACGTTCTTGAACTGTCCTACGAAGCTTGGCGACGGCTTCGGTGGTCACCGGACCTCGGAAGGCCCGCCCGAACGCCTGGCGCTGCGCTGCTTGTTCGAGGCAAACCTCGGAAGGAACACCGGGTGTCATGCCGACACACAACCAGGCGCCGCGGCCGGGGAGATCGGGGGCCAGCGAAAGGTCACCCCGGGCGTCCCGGCCAACGCGCACCAAGTCCGTCCTTGGTGCGATCGTCCGGCAACCGATGCAGGTCCGCATCGGCGTTCGTGCCCGCTTCGCCGCGCCAGGTCGGGCGCCCGCGCCTACGGTGCCGCCTCCTCACCCGATGGCGACTCGGCGACGCCCGCGGCAGCCACCGCCGGTCCAGGCTCGGCGGACGAGTTAGCGGGCGGCTCAGCCACCGGTTGGACTGGTGGCGCCGCCACGGTCTCGACCGCAGCCGCGTCCTCGACCGCACCGTCGCTCTCGGCCCAGAGTTCGGCCGACAGGGCCTCGCCGCCCTCGGCGGGCTGCCAGACCATCTCGCCCGATTCCTTCTGGACCCACTCGCCTTCGGCCCATTCCTGGTTGGCGTAGGCCTCTTCCTCGGCCAGCTGGGATTCGCTCTTGATGTCGATCCGCCACCCCGTCAGGCGGGCAGCCAGGCGAGCATTTTGCCCTTCCTTGCCGATCGCCAGTGACAGCTGGAAGTCGTGGACGATGACGGTTGCGGTGCCCGTCTCTTCGTCCAGGTGTACTTCCTTGACCTTCGCCGGCTGCAGGGCCCGCATGACGAACTCCCGAGGCTCGTCGGAGTAGGGAACGATGTCGACCTTCTCGCCTCGGAGCTCGTTGGTCACCATCCGCACCCGCGCCCCGCGGGCGCCCACGCAGGCTCCGACGGGGTCCACGTTGGAGTCGTTGGACCACACCGCGATCTTGGTCCGGTGACCCGGCTCGCGAGCCGCCGCCTTGATCTCGACCACGCCACTCGAGATCTCGGGGACCTCGA
>JAUTXM010000459.1 GCA_030838025.1 Acidimicrobiaceae bacterium | reverse complement strand
GGGCCGTTGCCGGGACCTGCTCGACGCCTGCGCCCTGCTGCTCGACGGCGAACTGAAAGGCATGTTCGACGGGCCGACCACCGTCGACCTGGACTGGGACACCTGCCCCGGGATCGTGCTCAACCTGTCGTCGGTGCTGGACAACCCGACCGCGTTGGAGCTGGTCATGATCGCCGGGGCGGGCTGGCTCCAGGCGTTGATGCACGGCCACAAGGACCGCCTCAAGCTCAACATCATCGACGAGGCGTACAAGGCGATCGCCAACCCGGCCATGGTCAGCTATTTGCAGGACGCCTGGAAGGTGGGCCGCCAGTTCGGCACCGGAAACATCTTGATCATCCACGCCCTGTCGGAACTCCGGGCCCAGTTCGACGACGGGGTGGCGGCGGTGAAACAGGCCGAGGCGCTCCTGAACACCACCTCCGTCAAGGTGTTTTTGCACCAAAACCACGACCAGGTGGGCGACCTGCTCGCCCGATGCGGGCTGACCCCGGCCGAAGCCGAACGTCTGCCCACCATGCCCGCCCACCAGGCGCTGTGGAAGATCGGCGACTACACCGCCTTGACGAACCAAGTGCTGCACGGCGACGAACACTGGTTCTGCGACACCAACGCCACCATGCGAGGTAACCCCGACGGGTGAGACGCCCGCTGCTATCCCAGCCGCCCGCCCAAGCCGGTCCTGGCGGGGATGGGGACGAGGTCGACCCCGACCCCCGAGGTGAACCCTCGGGGTGAACGAGATGTAGCCAACCGCAGAGAGGAGACAACGATATGCCCGAGCGTGACAGAGCCGATGCGCTGTCCATGGCAGCCGCGATCCCGACACGTGTTCAGAAGCAACTGGTGGGTGGGCCGCCGATGGTCCCCACCGGATCGAAGGAGTAGTCGTGAGCGCGATCAACAGTGTGACGATCATCGTCGGGAACCTGACCCGGGACCCCGAACTGCGGTTCCTGGTCGCTGGTGAGGCAACCGCCGACCTGTCGGTCGCGGTGAGCCGCCGGTGGGAGAACCCCACGACCCACGAATCGGAGGAGAAAACGTCGTTTCTGGAGGTGGTGTGTTGGGGTGACCTGGCTAAGAATGTCGCTGCGTCGGCTCGCCGGGGCAGCCGAGTGGTGGTGACCGCCCGCCTCGAGCAGCGCAGTTGGCAGTCCAAGGGTCGGCACCGCTCCAAGTTGGAGCTGGTGGCCGATGAAGTCGCGCTCAGCCTGCGCTTCGCCACGGCCAGCGTTGAGGGAACGACCGCCGCCGGGCAGGCCGACGCCAGCCCGGCCGCATAGCCAGTCGCAATGGTCCCGTCGCCTAATCGAACCGTCATATCGGTCGGCACACCCCGACGAACGCCGAGTCGGCGCCTCCGTCGGAACCCGACCGGGAGCGGCTGGCCGAGATCCTGCTGGCCCTGGCCTACCACCAGGCCGAACCGCTCGATCACGCCCCGGCCCAACTCGGGGGCCTTCTTCGACCCGCTCGGCCGTGTCGGGATACGCCGGTTTCTTACCGGCCACGTCACCCCCCAAGACACCAAAGCCGGAGCCCCGCCGTCCACCGAAATAGCAACCGGTCCGGTCAAGCCCAGCGGGCCACAACCAAGGAGGGAAAACCGATGAGCAACAACCCGAACAGTGTGACGGTGGCCGGGAACCTGACCAAGGACCCGGAGCTGCGGTTCCTGCCCAGTGGCCAGGCGACAGGCAGTTTCTCCCTGGCCGTCACCCGAAGCTGGCAGAACCATGCCAGCCGCGAGTGGGAGGAGGAGACCTCGTATTTCGACGTTGTGTGCTGGGGTGACCTGGCTCAGAATGTCGCGGCGTCCGCCTCCCGGGGCAGCCGCTGCGTGGTCACCGGCCGGCTGGGCCAGCGAAGCTGGGACAACGCCGAGGGCCAAAAGCGCTCCAAGGTCGAGATCACAGCCGACGACGTGGCGCTCAGCCTCCGCTTCGCCACCGGTCGCATGACCAAGACGACGCGGGCCGCGGCCGCCGCCAGCTGATCTGTGGCGATGGGCCACCGTGGTGGTGTTCCTGATCCTCAAGTCGGCGCTGGTTGTGGCGCCTCACGTCCTCGTCGGAGCGCCATGGCCGTGGCAGTGGGAGTCCCTCTGGAACGACCTCACACACCGGCCCTACTACTACCCGCCCTGCTGCCCGTAATCGATCAGTAAAGGAGGCACCACCAGTGGGTGGACATCTTGAACGCTGCCGCGTCCGGAACCGGCCCTGGGACCGGGGGGGCGCCAAGTGGGTGGTCGGCCACGCAGCGGCGGTGCCGGCCGCCGGGGGCGTCGAAGCGGTGGTCGGCAGAGTCCACTACTGCTCCCCGTGGAGACGCCAACCGGGATGGGACTGGGATCCCCACGAGCGGGCCAATGACGTGGAAAGCCTGCGCCGGGGGGTCCTTGCCGGCGTCGGTTGGCGGCTGGGCGACCACCGGGACCGGGCGTTACTGGACCCGTTCCTGGCTGACCTGCACGAAGCCGCCGGCGCCCAGCGCCAGGTGGTGGCGATACGCGACTGGGAGGTGTTCGAGACGGCGGCCCGGCCCGATGCCGCCGACGCCTTGTGGTTCCCGTTGCTGGGCCGGGATGCTCCACTCGGTCGCCTTGTGCCCGCGGCCAGCCGCGCCCGCAAGGCGCACCTGGGCGGCGCCTCGTGGGTACCATGAAGCGGTATCGGGACCCCCAGCAACTGTCCCTTGACGCGCTGTGCGCCGATGTCGACGACCGGTTGGCCGACCAAGGAGGACCCGACAATGACGACGATGACCCCGAACAACTACGGGCTGATGGCGATGGCTCACATGGCCGAATACCTCCCGGCCCGCTACGCCCAGATCGACGACCCGAA
>JAUTXM010000449.1 GCA_030838025.1 Acidimicrobiaceae bacterium | reverse complement strand
GTCCTGGGGGCATCGCCAGCACTACACCACCATCGAGATCACCGGCATCAGCACGGGCGAGGGTTAACCATGTCGAAGACCAAGGGCGGCGGCTCTACCCGCAACGGACGCGACTCCGCTGCCCAGCGACTAGGAGTGAAGGTGTTCGACGGCACTGCCGTGCGCGCCGGAGCGATCATCGTGCGCCAGCGGGGCACCCATTTTCACCCCGGTGAAAACGTGGGACGCGGCGGCGACGACACGTTGTTCGCCCTGAGCGACGGCCGGGTGAAGTTCGGCGCCCGCAAGGGCCGCAAGCTGGTCGACATCATCACCGACGCCGACACCTAAATCCCGGCAGGCGCCGCCCGATCCCGGCAGGGGCGGCCCGATCCCGGCAGGCGCCGCCCGATCCCGGCAGGGCGCCAGATTCCGTCAGGGGGCGGTCGGCACCAGGCGGCGTCAGCGTCCGGTCTTTTTGCCCATCACGGAGTCGAGGTAGTCCAGCATTGTTCGCCCGGCTTTCATGTTGCCGAGTGGCCAGAATCCGATTTCCAGATGGGGCGCGCTCGAACGGCCAACCCGGCCGAAGCCGACGATCGAAATCTGCTGGCCCATCGCCACCACGGTTCCCACCGGGAGGAGATCGGGCCCGGCGTGGCCGTAATACACCGTCTTGCCAGCCAGCGGGCCCCCGGTGATCTGCAAGACCGGGATGTTGGGCCCGAAGCCGGTGGTACCCGATCCGCCCTCTTTGATGATGATCCCCGGACCCATGGCGTACAGCGGGGTGCCGCCCGGCGCCAGGTAGTCGACCCCCTGGTCGACGGAGCCCCCGCGGATGTACTGCGCCGGCAACGGCAGGCCCTGCGGAGCCGCCGGCGTGGCCGCAAGGACGGCTTCGGACCCCGTCGTCGGGCCGCCCGCCCGTTCGAAGTCCAAGGTCAGCGGCGGCGACGATCGAGTCACCGCCGCCAGCGTCGGTTCCGCCGACGGCAGCTCAAAGTTGGGAGTCGCCACCCGTCGCGCCGTGTGGCTGCTACGGCGCGGGGTCCCACTGGCCACGTACGAGCCGCCCAGCACGCCCAGCACGCATACCGACGCGGAGCAAACGGCGGCCAGCCGCTGGCGCCGCACCTGGGTGGCGCGGGCGCGGTGTAACGGCCCTCGACGAGGTGGCACCCGACGTCGGCCCGACCTCAAGAACACGTCTGTTTCCCCCCAGCCTCCAGCAATAGCCGCAAACCGTAGTCAACTGGGACCCTCCAGGACAAGGATTGGGCCCAACTCGCCCGGGCGGGTCAGGGCGCGGCCCGGTGGGCCACCATCACCCCATGGCTGTTGTAGACGATCCGAAACGACCCCGACGGGCTCGTGAGCTGTGCGAACAGGGCCTGCTCGGGCTGGCCGAGCGTGGCCGCGTCGAGGACCAGCCATTGGACCGTGGCCGGGTCGCCCCGGTCGTTGTTGATCCCGTAGTTGACGCTCTGCCATGGGTTGGGGAACTCGTAGACGTACTGGCGGTGGGTCATCTGCGGCGTCAGGTAGTAGGTGACGCTCACGCCGTCACGGGCCGGGACCATGGAGAGCGCGGTGTGAAGCTCGGCACCGAGCCGGTTGTGGGCCAACCACACACCGTGATGGTGGAACTGGGTGCCGATGGGGGACAGGCCCCAGGTGACGGCGCCGACGACGGACATGAGCGACAGGGCGGCCACGCCGACGAGGAGGGCCGGTTGCCCGAGCCGGCGGCGGAGGAATGCGAGGGCCTCGACCGTCGCCAGGAACGACCCGACGATGACGAGGCTGGCGTACTGGCTTTTGATGGTCGCACCCTGGACATACTGGGCGGTCACGTCGACGCCGAACTGGGGGCCCCCGATGAGGAAGATCGGGACGGCGAGGATCGGGAGGAAGGCCAGCGGGAGGAACATCTGCACGTAATAGGTGCGGCGGTCTGGTAGCTGCGCCAGGTGCCACACCCGGCTCGGGTGGCGGATGGCGTTGTAGATGACGTCGGGGATGCTGGCCCCGAGCGACGGGAAGAAGGCGTCGTAGAACGGGGGGCGGCCGCCGTTGCGCCACGGGATGATGACCTTGGTGCACACGAGGTACCACCCGAGACCTGCCACCGCGGTGCTCCACCCGATCCACCGCCGGACGCGCCCGTCCGCCCGGTCGTCTGCCTGCAACGGTCGCAACCACAGGGCCACCACCAGGCCCAGCATGAGCACCGACAAGGCGGTGTCTTCCTTGCACGACAAGGCGACCACGACCGCGAACGCGAACCAGCGCCATTTGCCCCGCACCGCCAGCCAGTAGGCGAACAGCAGGGGGGTGATGGCGAGGGAATCGGGGTGGTAGGCCCACCAGGTCACCCAGTTGGTGGCCGGGTACAGGAGATAGGCGAGGGGCGGCGCCAAGGCCAGCCAGGCGTTCTCCAGGCGGTCGCGGGCCAGGAGCCACAGCGGGATGGCGCCGCACGCCACCACCAGGGTGTGCACCACGATGAGCAGGTGGGGCCCGGCGCCCAGCCAGTAGAACGGCACGAACGCCATCGAGATCAGGTTCACGTGGTGGGCGAAGTAGTCGAGGCCGCGCACGGTGACGAACGTCGGGCGGCCCTGGGACGCCAGCCAGATCCCTTGGTCGTGGATGCCGATGTCGAAGCCGAAGGTGCCGAAGTTGGATTGCTGGCGGTACACCAGGAAGCCGAACACCAGCCAGTAGGCGCCGACCATGGCCACGAGGACTGCCACCGGACCCTTGGCCCCGACCGCGGGCCGCTCCTCGTCAACCACGCCGGGCATCATCGCGGGTTGCCGACCCGTTCGGAAAGGCGGAGGTGCCCGCGCTACCGTCTGGTTCGTGGCGACGGGGGTCGAAGCCAGCCAGACCCCCGCCGAGACCAAGGCCGAGGACGCAGCCGAGACCGAGGCCGCGGCCGAGGCCGCAGCAGAGGCCGAAGCAGCAGCCGGAGTCGCAGACGAGGCGCCGAGACGGGACGCGTGGCGCAACATCCGCGTGCAGTCGCTCGCGCCCCACCTCCCGATCATCCTGCTGATGCTGGCCTACACCATCTATTTCAGCGGACTCAGTATCGATATCTACCGCGGCTACGGCTCGCCCGGTTTCGACATGGGGATCTTCGACCAGGGGATCTGGTTGCTCAGCCGGTTCAAGGCGCCCTTCGTCACGATCATGGGGCGGAACCTGTTCGGCGACCACACCTCGTTCATCTTGCTGCTGCTGGTTCCGGTGTATTGGATCTATCCGCACGCAACCGTGCTGCTGGTGATCCAGTCTGCTCTGCTGGCCTTGGGTGCCCTGCCGGTCTACCTTCTGGCCCGCCACCGGCTGCACAACAATGCGCTGGCGACCGTGTTGGCGGGCGCATTCCTTCTCCACCCGGCGCTGCAATGGGGCAACCTCGAACAATTTCACCCCGAGGCATTTCTCGTCCCCCTCATCGGCCTCGCCATCTATGCCGCCGTGACCTGGAAACCCTGGCTGTTGATCCTGTCCGTCGGCCTCTGCCTGCTGGTGAAAGAGGATGTCGTTCTCTTCGTCGTGCCCCTCGGGCTCTGGGTGGCCTTCCGGCGCAACAAGGCATTCGGATGGCGGATGGTCGCCGCGGGCGTGCTCGCGGCCGTCTTCGCCACCGAGATCGTGATCCGCAGCCTTATGGGTGTGCCGACCATCTATTCCAATCGCATCCCGTTCGGTGGGCTGCGCAGTTTCTTGTCCACAATGCTGCACAAGCCGGGAAAAGTCCTCGACCTTCTCTGGAGCGATCGCCGTCCGTTCTACGTGTGGCAGATGTTGTTTCCGAGTGCGCTCCTCTTCGTCCGGGCGCCCGAGGTGGCGCTGGTCGGGCTGCTGATCCTGGCGTCGAATGTCGTCAGCAGCTTTCCGTATCAGCATCAGATCAACTACCACTATTCGCTGGCGACCGTCTCGGTCCTGGCGATGGGCACGGTGTTCGCGATCGGTGCCCTGAAGAAGAAGGCGCAGCGGGCCGTGGCGGTTGGCGCGGTGGCGGTCTGCAGCCTCTACGCCTGCTTCCTTTGGGGCGCGCTACCCGCGATCTCGACCAACAAGGTGCCCCATTGGCGCCCGTCGAATCCCGAAGTGCACGACATCAACGCCGTCCTCGCCGCCCTCCCGTCCGGTGCCGCGGTATCGGCGCACTATTCGTTCATCTCGCATCTCGACCACCGGGTCGGCGCCTACCAGTGGCCCACCCCGTTCCACGCTTCCTATTGGGGCCAATGGAAGCAGGAGGGCCAGCGGCTCCCGGTCGCCGACACGGTCCAGTACCTGTTCCTGCCCGTCCAACTGAGCGCCGACGACCAGAAGGTCTTCGACCAGATCCGACCGGAGTTCCAGGTGGTGAAACAGGTGGGCTACGCCATGTTGCTGAAGCGGAGCTCAGCGCCGCCCCCCTGACCGTGGCCGGTACCCTCGTCTCGATGTCAGGGTTCGTAGACGAGGCACAACTGCATGCCAAAGCGGGCGACGGCGGGGCGGGCGCGGTCGCCTTCCGACGGGAGGCCCACGTGGCCAAGGGTGGCCCCGACGGCGGCGACGGCGGCGGCGGCGGCGACGTGTGGTTGGTGGCCTCGACCGACGTGGCGTCGCTGCTGGGCTTTCGGGATCACCCGCACCGCCAGGCCACGGCAGGGACCCACGGCAGCGGCAAGGGCAAGCACGGCCGGGGCGGGACCGATATCGAGGTTCCCGTTCCTGAGGGCACGATCGTGCGCAACCTCGACGGTGAGATCCTGGTCGACCTCCCCGAGGCGGGCGACCGGTGGTTGGCCGCCGCCGGCGGCCAGGGAGGGCGGGGCAACGCCCGCTTCCTCTCCAACCGGCGCCGGGCCCCCAGCTTCGCCGAGCAGGGCGAGGTGGGCGAAGAACATTGGTTCAACCTCGAGTTGAAGCTCATGGCGGACGTGGCCCTGGTCGGCCTGCCCAATGCCGGCAAGTCGACCCTCATCTCGCGCATCTCGGCCGCCCGGCCCAAGATCGCCGACTATCCCTTCACCACCCTCGAACCGCATCTCGGGGTGGTGCGGGGCGAGGAGTACGAGTTCGTGGTGGCCGACATCCCGGGACTCATCGAGGGGGCGAGCGAGGGTCGGGGCCTGGGCCATCAGTTCCTGCGCCACGTCGAGCGAGCCCGGGCCCTGGTGATCCTCATCGACCTGGCGTCGGTGGAGGGCATGTCCCCCGAGCGCCAGGAAGAAGTGCTGCTGAGCGAGTTGGGCGCCTACCGTCCGGAGTTGCTCACCCGGCCCCGCCTCGTCGTCGGGTCCAAGGCCGATCAGGCCGACGACGCCGTCGAGACCTGG
>JAUTXM010000438.1 GCA_030838025.1 Acidimicrobiaceae bacterium | reverse complement strand
CCAGGTGAACCATTCCATCGGGTCGAACGGCGCCCGCTGGGAGGTCTCGGCGAAGCAGCCGTTGTCGGCGGCCCACCAGCGGTAGGCGGGGGCGACAGCGTGGAGATGCGAGCCGGGCTGGAGTATCAGTCCGATGTCGGCGCCGCCTGCTTCGAGGGCGGCGGTGGCGGCGCAGTGGACCCCGGAGAGGTAGATCGGGTGGCGGTGGCGGATCTCGGGCCAGTGGGCCTGGGTGGCACAAGTGATTCCCGGCTCGGCGTAGCAGTGCGGGCAGAACCTGGCGTCGATTTCGCGGAGCGGCCCGAATGGGAACAGGTCCACGGCGGTGCCGGACTCGGCGTGGGTGTTGGTGTTCACACCGTTGGGCCGCCCCGCCCCCGTGGTCCGCTGTCGGCGGGGCGGCGCTCGACGAGGGTGGCCAGCCACTCAGGGGCCGGGAAACACTATTTTCCGCAACGTGTTCCGTTCCGGCGGCGCCCGCGTCCAGGTATCAGGGGAGGGCCAAAACGCATTGGCCCACCGATGACAGTGGGAGCGAGACAATGGCATTGGCTGACGACACCATGGCCCGGCTGGCCGAACGCCAGGCGGCTGAACGCAAACTGGTCCGCGACATGACCCGGCGCTACGACTGGGCAGTCACCGCCGCCGAGCAGGCCCGCACCGCCCTGGCCGGCGCCGAGGCGGAGCGGGTGGCCGTGCTCGGCGAGTGGCTGGCGGCGCCGGGGTGGACCGCGCAGCGCATCGCCGAGGTCGCTGGGGTGGGCCAACGGGAGTTGAGCGACGCCGCGAGGGCATCAACCGTGGGTCGGCAACTCACCATCGGCTCAGAAACGCCGCCGGCTGCATCTCGGTCATTCAAGCGATCCTCCGCCCCCACCGGCCCGGCCCCGCCGCTCAACTGACCACCGACGCCGTGGCGTGACGCGCCAACCCGTCACCGGGGCCGGGGGCTATCGGGACGACCCCGGGATGCTGGCGGCGGTGTCGGCCCCGAGTGGAGAGCGGAGTGCATCGCGGAGGTCACCGCCATGACCCAGCGAGCGCTGGCCAACGCCGTCAAGGCCCCCCGGGACCCCGGCGGGAGGTGTCACCGGCCGCCGAGCAGGCCGGCCTTTGCCGGTGTCGTCGAGGCGGTGGGTGGCGCCGACATCGTCCTTCGGTGGTCAGGGAGCGTCGTGTTGGCGTTGCGTTCGTCTCGTCGGTGGCGTGAGAGCCCGGTCGCCGACGTCGGCTTCGCCGATGGTCCTTTTCATTTTGCGGGTCGGCTTACCCGACCTCTGAGGGGTTGTGTGAGGAAGCCTCATGATCGGCCGGGGGGCGTAGGGCGGTCAGATTGCGCGTATCCGAGCCACCCGATCGGTTTGTGCCCGGGTTGCTGGCCGGTCTCTCATCAAGTCTTCGATGAACGCGGGCCAGGGTGGCGGAGAGGTGATTGAGGCTCTTGCGTGCCGCAGCAAGATCCTGCGCGACCAACGCGTAACGGATAGGAAACGCGAGGGCCTCGTACAACTCGGGCCATACCTCCCACGGGGTCATCCCAAGACGTACCGCCCACTTATCGGCCTGTTGCTCGGTCATGACCCCGGCCCCTTCCAAGCGATAGAGGTCCCTCGCCCACGTCGTTCCCAGCGACAACTTGGTCCGGGACCCATAGGCCTCGATGAGTGGTCGGACCGGATAGGGGCGGTCCTCCTTCATCCGACTATCCCGGCCAGTTCGAGGTCGAACTCGATCGACGGGATCGCGGGATCGGCTGGCGGGCATGGCGCCTGTTTCCTTCGGGTTCTGGCTCGTAGTCATGTCCAGTGGCCGCCTGGCCCCGCCCCAACGGTCTCGGGGCCGCTCGTCTTTGCCGCCTCGCCGTCCACTGGGCGGCCCCTTCCAGCCCGGGGAAGGCCTGGAGACGCCGGGCCCGCCCAACGCGGGCGGTGGCCCGCTTTACTCCTTGTTTGAGCACCCAGGCCCTGAGACGGCGGCCGTCGACGACGCGTCGGCGGGGGGGAAGGCGTGTGGTCGTGGGTGACGGCCCCTGCGGTGGACGGTCGGTGGGCGAGGGATTCAGGCGGCATCGGGGTCGCGGTCGCCGCCGTCGCGCTCCGACGCGTCGCGTCGGGCTTCGGCCAGCTCGGCGCTGAGCCGCTCGATGTCGCGCTCGTTTTGGTCGCGCATCATCTGCACCCACCGGTCCGCCGCCGGCCGCGCCTGGTAGCGCCGCTGGTAGGCACGCGCGCCGTCGAGGTCCTGTTGAATCCACTCGACGGGCCGTGGTGGCCGTCGACTCGACGTGGCCACGACACCTTCCTTTCCCGTCTCGAGACGAGTCGTGTTGTCCATGACCGGGGGCCGCCCCGACGCTGCGCGCCGCCCCCGCTGCGACCGGCCCGGTTTCACCGCCGGCTCAGGTGAGGTCGCCGGTGGTTGCTACGGCGGGCGGCGTCAGTGTTGACGACCACGGTGTCGCGTCTCGCCAAGGCGGTACACCGAGCGCAGCTCGCCGCTGTCGCCACCGAGCAGTCGTTGCCGGCCGCGCCGACACGTCGACGTTGCGCCCGTCGCAATTGAGGTGCGGTGCACCAGCCCCCACCTGGAAGCTGTCGCAATGAGCGGGTTCGACCGTCTCAGGGCCGGGTCCCGCGTCCCCTCGCGAGGATGGCGTAGTGCATCCGTCGAGCTTTGGCGGGCAGACGGGCTGCCTGTCGATCGGTAAGGGGAGGCGCGGTGAGGCGCAGCAGGTAGCTGTCGATTTCCCGCCACGTCCCCAGACCGAACGCCTCGAGGTGGGCGAGGGCCGTGACGACCGGCGCGCTACGCCTGACACCGGGTCGCAGCCCCAG
>JAUTXM010000433.1 GCA_030838025.1 Acidimicrobiaceae bacterium | reverse complement strand
CTCTACTTCAATCCGACGACCCTCACTGCGGACGACCCTCAACGCGACGACCCTCAAATCCGGCGCCCCTCAATGCGACGAGTTGGCCCAGATCAACGAGGACAGCCCCTGGATGGTCTGGATGCCGTAGCCCTCGGTGGGATCGGAATCGGTGAGGATGGCCACGACGTAGTTGCGGTCTTGGCCATTGACCCAGCCGATGCTGTTGACCTGCCAGGCGTCGTCGTCGACCGACAGCCAGCCGTTTTTCAGCGCCACCTCGATCCCCCGCCCCACGCCGGCCGAGATCCCCCACGCGTCGTCCTTGTCGACATGCTGCATCAATCCCAGCGCGTAGTTGCGGGCGGCGGTTTGAAGCACCGACTCCTGAAGAACAAGCGCTTTCAGCAGCGTGACCTGGTCAGCTGCGGTCGTCTTGGTGTATCCCCATCGCAGCCCGGTACCAGGGATGGTGGCGGCCAGTCCGAGACTGCGGCCGAAGCCCGCCACGCCGCCCTCGCCACCGGCTTCGGTCCAGAGGGCGTCCGTTGCGGTGTTGTCGCTCTGTTCGATCATCCGGGCGGCCAACGACGCCTCTCGCGAGGACAGCGGATGTCCTTGATCCTCGAACTGGTCGAGCAACGTGGCCAGGATCTCGACCTTCACGATGCTGGCCGCGTACTGGACGACCCCGGGCCGCCACACTGAGGTGGAGCCGGTGGCAATGTCGTAGATCGCAGCGGTGACGTTCCCTTTGCGTCCCGCGAGATAGCGGCGGACCGCGGCAGCCGAAAGTATGCCGGTGGCACCGACCACCGGAGCGGTCGTCGGAGTTGACGTGACGGTCGGCCGTGCAGAGACATCGAGCGGGCGGCTCCCCTCGGGCGCGGTGCCGGACACGCCGCGGACCACGGTCACGGTTCGTGTGGCGGCGCCGTCGCCCTGGCGCGCAATCCGAACGATCACGACAACGGTCGTCACGAGCGCGACAAGCTGGCAAAGCGACCGGAACTGGCGTCGCCGGCGTCGGCGGGCGCGAGCGGAGACGTGGCGAGGAGGGGGGGCCAAGCGGACGCAATTTAGGCCATCGCCGTCCGGGGCGGATTCAGGCAGGTTCAGGCGGAGTCAGGCGGAGATGAGGCGGAGTCAGGCGGAGATGAGGCCTCGGGCGACGAGGGTCTCGGCAATCTGCACCGCGTTCAGCGCCGCCCCCTTGCGCAGGTTGTCGCCCGAGACGAACAGCGCCAGACCCCGCCCCTCGGCGACGCCCCGGTCGTCGCGGACCCGACCCACCAAGCAGTCGTCGCCGCCCGCGGCGGCCAGGGGGGTGGGCATGTCGACCACCGCCACCCCGGGGGCCCGGGCCAGCAGTTCCAGCGCCCGTCCAGGCGACAGCGGCGCCGAGAACTCGGCGTTCAGCGCAACCGAATGGCCGGTGTACACCGGCACCCGCACGCACGTGCACGACACCGCCAGGTCTGCCACGCCGAGGATCTTGCGGCTCTCGTCGCGGAACTTGTGCTCCTCGTTGGTTTCGTCGTCGACCAGCGTTCCCGCGATTGACAACACATTGAACGCGATCGTCCCGGGGAACACCGCGGCGGGCGGGAATCCGACCGCGTCGCCGTCGAAGGTCAACGCCGCGGATTTTTCCCCCCCTTCGCGCACCTGGGACTCCAACTCGGCCACCCCCGCCAGGCCTGCCCCGGACACCGCCTGGTAGGTCGCCGCGACCAAGCGCACCAGGCCCGCCTCGGCGTGTAGCGGCGCCAGCACCGGCATGCACACCATGGTCGTGCAGTTGGGGTTGGCCACGATGCCCTTGGCGATGTCGTTCAGGGCGGCCGCATTGACCTCGGGCACCACGAGCGGAACGTCGGGGTCCATGCGCCATGCCGACGAGTTGTCGATCACGACGGCCCCCGCCTCGGCGATGACCGGCGCCCACCGGCGCGACGCCGTGGCGCCCATCGACAACAGGGCCACATCGACCCGACGATGGTCGGCGGTGGCCACGTCCTCGACCACGATGCCGTCCAACTCACGGCCCGCAGAACGAGAGGATGAGAAATAGCGCAGCGATTCGTAGGGGAATCCGCGGGAGCGCAGCATGGCCCGCATGACGCCACCGACCTGCCCGGTCGCGCCATAGATCCCAACCGTCAGTCCCACTTACTCCGCCTCCAGCTTGAAGGCGTCGTGGAGCACGATGACCGCCTGTTCGACCAGGGCGCGGCGCACCACGCAGGTGATGCGCACGGCGGAGGTCGAGATCATCTCGATGTTGATGCCCTCGCTGGCGAGGGTCTCGAACATGGTCGCCGAGACGCCCGGATGGGTTTTCATGCCCGCCCCGATCAGCGACACGGTGGCGATCTCGTCGTCACTTAAGACGCCGGTGGCGCCGATCTCGGCCTGCAGCGTGCGGCACACGTCGAGGGCGCCGGGCAGGTCGGCGTGGGGGACGGTGAAGGAGATGTCGGTGGTGCCGTGAATCGAGATGTTTTGCTCGATCATGTCGATGTTGACCATGCGGTCGGCCAGGGCCCGGAACAGGCGGGCCGCCACACCGGGACGGTCGGGCACGCCGGTCACGGTCAGCTTGGCCTCGGACGCGTCCGAGACCACCGCCGAGATGATGGGCTGTTCCATGTGCTCGTCCTCCTCTTGGATCCAGGTTCCCGGTTCCCAGGTGAAGCTGGACCGGACGTGAAGCTTCACCCCGTGGTTGCGGGCGAACTCCACCGACCGCATCTCCGGCTTGGGACAGCCGGCGGCGCACATCTCGAGCATCTCCTCGAACGACACCCGGTGCAGTCGCCGAGCGCCGGGCACCACGCGAGGATCGGCCGTGAACACCCCCGAGACGTCGGTGTACAGCTCACACGCGTCGGCGCGAAGTGCCGTCGCCAGGGCGACGGCGGTGGTGTCGGAGCCGCCCCGGCCGAGAAATGTGACGTTGTTTTGCAGCGACACGCCCTGGGCGCCGCCGACTACGGGGACCCGGCCCTCGTT
>JAUTXM010000385.1 GCA_030838025.1 Acidimicrobiaceae bacterium | reverse complement strand
CAGCCAGAACCCGTGCGGGGTGCGCAACCGAGGCCAAACCAAGGTGCGACCCGTGCCGGCAACCCCGCAGCCGCAACCCCCGCAGCCGCAACCCCCGCAGCCGCCGCAGCCGCCGGGCAGCCTGGTTGGCGTGGGTGTCGGCCCCGGAGACCCTGAAACCGTCACCCTCCAAGCGGTGCGGGCCCTCCACCACGCCGATCGGGTGGTCGCCCCGTCGCTGGCCGCCGACGTCGTGGGCCGAGCCGAGTCGATCGTCCGCCAGGTCGCCCCCGACCTCGTGGTCGAGCGGCTGGTCTTCGACATGTCCACAATCGCGGGCGACCGAATGGCGTCACACCGGGCGGCGGCGGCCGCACTCACCCCCCACCTCGATGCGGGCGAGGAGGTGGCCTTCGTGACCCTCGGCGACCCCAACATCTACAGCACCTTCTCCGCCATCGCCGCGGCCGTGACCGACACCCGGCCCAACACCCAGATCCGCACTGTGGCCGGCATCATGGCCTTCCAGGACCTGGCCGCCCGCAGCGCCACCGTCCTGCTCGACGGCACCGAAACCCTCCAACTGGTCACGGCGCTCGACGGTCCCGGGCTACTCGAACGAGCGCTGGCCAACGAAGACCAAGCCGTCATCGTCTACAAGGGGGGCCGCCACCTCCCCGCCATCCTGAAAGCCCTGGCCAACGCGGGCCGCATCGACGACGCCGTCGTCGGCGAACTCCTCGGCCTCCCCGGCGAACGCATCGCCGCCGCCCGCGACTGGCCCGACCAGCCCGCCAGTTACCTGGCCACCGTCATCGTGGCGCCGTCCAAGCGGCCCCGTCGGCCGTGATCTCCTTCGTGGGCGCGGGCCCAGGCGCCGCCGACCTCATCACCCTGCGCGGCGCCCAGCGCCTGGCCGCCGCCGACGTCGTGATCTGGGCCTCGTCGCTCGTTCCCGAGGCCCTCCTCATCCACGCCCGCCCGGGCGCCGAGATCCACGACTCCGCGGCCATGACCCTCGAGGACGTGATCGAGACCTACGATCGCCACCCCGACGCGTCCATCGTCCGCCTGCACTCCGGCGACCCGGGCATCTACGGCGCCATCCAGGAGCAGATCGACTGGTGCCTGGGTAACGAGCGGGACTTCGAGATCGTGCCCGGCGTGAGCTCCCTCGCCGCGGCCGCGGCGGCCATCGGCCGGGAGCTCACCATCCCGAAGGTGGCCCAGAGCGTCGTCGTGACCCGGCTGGCGGGGCGCACCAAGGCATCCATGCCGCCCCGGGAGTCGGTCGCCGCCTTCGCCGCCATCGGCGCCACCACCGCCATCTTCCTCTCCGCGGCCCGCCCCAAGGAGCTCCAGGACGAGCTGCTCGGCCCGTCGAGCGCGTACACCGCCGATACGCCCGCGGCCATCGTCGTTCGCGCCAGCTGGCCCGACGAACAGGTGGTCGTCACCACCGTCGGCCAGCTGGCCCACGAGCTGGTGGCGACGGGCGCCACGACGACGGTGATGGTCCTGGTGGGGCCCGCCCTGAGCGGCCTGGCCGAACGCAGCCACCTCTACTCCCCGGACTTCGCCCACCGCTTCCGGCGCCGCTCGCGGCCCGGCACCACGTCGGGCCGCCCCGCCCAATGACCGAAGGGCTGCGCACCGGCTGGACGACCGGAACGTGCGCCTCCGCGGCCGCCAAGGCGGCCGCAATCGCCCTGGCTCGAGGCGCCCCCCCCGAGGTCGACGTGGCCCTCCCGACCGGCGCCCGGGTCGCCTTCGCGGTCGAAACGGAGGGGCCGAGCACCTGCGTGGTGGTGAAAGACGCGGGGGATGACCCGGATTGCACCCACGGGGCCCGCCTCACGGCAACCGTGCGCTGGAGGCAATCTGGGGAAAATGCCTCGTGCCTGCTGGCCGGCCCGGGCGTGGGGAAGATCACCCTGCCCGGCTTGGGCCTGCCCATCGGGGCGCCAGCCATCAACCCGGTTCCGCGCCGCATGATCCTGGCCGCCCTCGCCGAGGTGGTCGATCGCCCGGTGGAGGTCGTCTTCTCGGTCCCCGGCGGCGAGGACATGGCGGCCAAGACGTCCAACGCCCGGCTGGGCATCGTGGGTGGGATATCGATCCTCGGCACCACCGGGATCGTCCGGCCGTTCTCCACCGCCGCCTACCGCGCCTCGGTGGTGCAGCAGGTCGACGTGGCCGCGGCCCAGGGCCAGACCCACATGGTGCTCGCGACGGGAAGCCGATCGGAGCGAGCCGCCCAGCGGCTCCTCCCGGAGGTCGCCGACGTCTGCGTCGTGGAAGTCGGCGACTTCACGGGCATCTGCTTGCGCCGGGTGGCGGAGCGGGGCATGGCCCGGGCAACCTTCGTGGGAATGGCCGGCAAGATCGCCAAGCTGGCGGCGGGCGTCATGATGACCCACTTCCACCGCTCCCGCGTCGACACGGCGCTCCTCGCGGCGGTAGCCGCCGAGTCGGGGGCGCCGGCGAGCGTGATCGCGGCCGCGACCGAGACGGAAACCGCCCGTCATTTCTTCGACTCCTGCCTGGCGGCGGGGTGTCTCGAACCGCTCTCGAACCTGTGCCGGCGGGCCGCCGACGCCTGCCGCCACCACGTTGCCGGTGCCCTGGCGGTCGAGGTGATCATGGTCGACTTCGAAGGCGACTTGGTGGTCGCCCGTGGTTGAGCAGATTGTGGTGATCGGACTTCCCACCGCCGAGGCGCTCCCGGTGGTGTCCCTGCTGGTCGGCGGCCGGCGCCATCTGGACAGCGTGGCCATCGCCCCGGGCGTGCGGACCCTCGTCATCGGCGGCGACCTGACCCCAATCCTCGATGCCATCGCGGCCGAAGCCGGAACAGTCGCCGTGCTGGCATCAGGCGACCCGGGCTTCTTCGGGATTGTGCGCGCCCTGGCCGGGCGCTTCGGCCCCGCGGCGCTCGACGTTCGGCCTGCCCCATCGTCGGTCAGCCTGGCCTTCGCCCGCCTCGGGCTGCCCTGGGACGACGCCCTGGTCGTGTCGGCGCACGGACGCCCCCTGGCGGCGGCCGCCGCGGCCGTGGCCTCCGCGGCCAAGGCGGCGGTGCTCGTCTCGCCCGAGAGCCCGCCGGAGGCGTTGGGAAAGGAACTGCTCGCCCTCGGCGCCGTCCCGGCCCACGTTGCGGTCTGCGGCCGCCTGGGCCTGGCCGGCGAGGCCGTGGTCCACACCGACCTCGACGGCCTGGCGGCCGGGGTGTGGGACCCGCTCTCGGTCGTCGTGCTTGTTCGCGGCCCCTCGGTGGCCGCCGACGCCCGCCTGGCCTGGGGCCGGACCGAGGAGACGTTCGCCCACCGCCGAGGAATGATCACCAAGTCGGAGGTGCGCGCCGTCGCCCTCGGCAAGCTCGAACTTCCCCGCCACGGCGTGGTCTGGGACGTCGGGGCGGGCAGCGGCAGCGCGGCCATCGAATGCGCCCTGCTCTCGCCTCCGCTGCGGGTATTCGCGGTCGAGCGGCGGCCCGACGACGCCGGGCGGATCGAGGACAACGCCCGCCGCCTGGGCGCCGCCGTGACCGTCGTCGAGGGCGAGGCCCCCGCCGCGCTGGTGCAGCTACCCGACCCTGACCGGGTGTTCGTGGGCGGTGGCGGCCTTGACGTGTTGGACGCGGTGCTGGCGCGGCTACGTCCCGAGGGCCGGGTGGTGGCCACCTTCGCGGCGTTGGACCGAGCCGCGGCCGCCGCCGAACGGCTCGGCGAGGTGGTACAGATCACCGCCAGCCGGGGCGAACGACTCCCCGGCGGCGGCTGGCGGCTGACGGGCGCCAATCCGGTCTTCGTCGTCTGGGGCCCGCGACGGTGAGAGTCGTGTCGGTGTCGGTGACCGAGCGGGGCCGGGCCCTGGCCGGCCAACTCCCCTGGGAGCATCACCACGGCCAGGCGGCCGCGACCGTGAAAGCCTGCTGGCATGAGGTCGATGGACTGGTGTTGTTCCTCGCCACCGGGGCGGCGGTGCGGATCGTCGCGCCCCTCCTGGCGGACAAGCACCACGACCCCGCGGTCGTGTGCGTCGACGAGGCGGGCCGGTTCTCGGTCGCGCTGTGTGGCGGCCACGCAGGCGGGGCGAACGAGCTGGCAGGTGTGGTAGCCGGGTTCCTCGACGCCGTCGCGGTCGTCACCACTGCCACCGACTCGGTAGGGCAGCCCGGTCTCGACCAGCTGCCCGGTTTCGCGGCGGCGGGCGATGTCGCGGCGGTGACGACCGCCCTGCTCGATGGACACCCCATACGCCTGGACAATCCCCTCGATTGGCCCGTCCCGCTGACCGGCGACCCGACCGGCTCGGTCCAGGTGACCGTGACCGATCACGCCGTGGTCGGTGGCCCCGGATCGGTGGTCCTGCACCCACCGTCGCTGGTGGCGGGGATCGGAACGTCGTCCACCGCCACGGCCGGGGAGGTCGCGGCCCTCGTGCGACAGGCGCTGGGCGACGCCGGGCTGGCCGTCGAGTCGCTGGCCGAGGTGGCCACCATCGACCGCCGGGTCAGCCACCCCGCCATCGTGGCCCTGGGCTATCCCGTCCGGGCGTTCCCGGCCGAGGAGCTGGCGACCATGGACGTACCGACCCCGAGCGAGGCCGTCCGGGCGGCGGTCGGGACGCCCAGTGTGTGCGAAGCGGCGGCATTGGTCGCCGCGGGGCCTGGGGCGCAGCTGGTGGTCCACAAGCGGGCCGGCCTCACCGCGACCGTCGCCATCGCCCGTCGCCCTGGCCCTCGCGGCCACCTGGCGCTGGTCGGGCTCGGACCGGGCCAAGGCGCCCACCGCACGCCCGCCGCCGAGCGGGCGGTCCGCCGAGCCGAGGTGGTGATCGGCTATCGGCCCTACCTCGAGCAGTGCGCGGACCTCCGAGGAGCGGCCCAGGAGTGGGTCGCCTCGCCGATCGGCGACGAGGTGGTCCGGGCCAA
>JAUTXM010000346.1 GCA_030838025.1 Acidimicrobiaceae bacterium | reverse complement strand
GGCAAGTCGACCAGCCTGGGCGCCTCTGCCAGGCGATCGTCGTCGCCCCCCGTCGCCAACTCGTCCGCCATCTCTTCGACACCGATGGGATTTGCGTCGGCGCCGAGCGGGCACTGGACCAGAAAGGCGAGCAGCGACGCCGACAGCGGTCGGCCCCCGATCTCCTCGCCATAGGTGGCCGCGAAGAACGCACCCGCGTCCGCCGCCCCGGCCAGGACCTCCCGGTAGGCGCGCACCGCCCACCGCCGCATCGTGGCCAAGCGGTCGGCGCGGCCGACGGCCGTGCGAACCATCCGCTCCACCGAACGGTCACGCGTCGCCGGGTCCATGTCGATCATCCGCCACGTGGTGGGCAACACCAGCGAGAAGCGCGCCGTGGAGCGGTCCGTGGGCAGGACCGGGCTCATCGATCCACCTGGTCGTGCCATGAAGGAGCGTTGTTCGAGTGGATGCGGCTGCTAAGCCCTGACATCGGCGAGGTCGTCTTCAACAGCCACGGCCAGCGGGAGCGGCGCAACGCCCGTATGGAGCGCGAGCTGCCCTTCATCCAGTTAGTGTCCCAGTGGCCGATCAGGCGCTGGTCCGGGCTGTACACGGAGATGTCCGATTGCGCTCCTGCCGCGTTGACGAACACCAGTCCGACCTCGTCGCGGCGTACCACTTCGGATGGCGTTGCCGTCCGGAGCATCGTCAACGCCTCAGGGCACACCCGCAACGTCAACGCCGCCCCCGGGCGCCGGGCGACCCTCTGGAACAACCACGCCAACCAGCAGCCTCCGGCGCCGCCCCCGAGCAGGATGAACCCCGCGCCTACCGACTCATGCTGGAAGGGCAGAAGCACGAATCCGATCACCGCTCCCACGGCGGCAATCAGCCCGGGGATACCGATCACGATGGCGAGCGCCCAGTACAGCACGCGGAAGGAGTGATCGGGATGGACCGTCGTGCACCGGTCGTGCCACCGCCGCTGGCAGCTCGGTGTGGGTCGGAGCCGCTGGTCCGAACGGGCCACGCCCGGTCACGACCCCGACGATGGGACGGGAACGGCTGGCACGGAGGCGATGGGCTCGGGGGCGATGCGGGCGCCGAGGTCGGTCGCGATGACGATGGTGCCCGCCAAGGCGACTGCGAACCGCTTGGGAGGCGAACTCGCTCGGATCCTCAACACGAGGACATGTCTAGTTTAGAACCCGCGGCTGCCGTCCGTCATCGCCCGTGGGCCGAGGTCCCGACACCACGCCTTCCCGCGCCCGGGCAGTCCGATGCGCAGGCCGGGTGCTGAGCGCGAAGCGGCGTGGCGCTCCGGGTTGGCCCCGCCCACCACCTGCAATGCTGGCACCGTTGCCGGAGGTTCAATAGGCCGGTGAACCCGTGCCTGAGGCTCCCAGGTTGGTGCTGTGCTACGTAGTAGATCCTGCCGCCGCCAAGTCCGGCGACGCAGGCAACGAGGGATGCCAGCAAGACCGGGCCCGCCGGGAGGTGGGCTTGGGCGGCCAGCCGAGCCTGAACGGCGAGCGCGACTGCGACACCGACAGCGACCAACGCGGGCCAGGGCCGAGGTGGGCGCCGGGAGCCCGGACACCGAGGAGTGGCAGGAATCCCGTCGCTCCGGTTCCTGACACGTCCCCGATTCCGAGGGTTCTGCCGGGCGGCCGGGAATCGTCCTGGCGGGCGGTCACCTGCCACTCGCCGGGGGCGATGTCGACGATCCGGCCGGTGACGGCAATGCGCCCACTTCCGGGTAGCACCTGTTCAATGGTTTCGGTCACGGTGAAGCTGTCCCCGGGCCCGGGGATGCGGTGCAACCCCAGACGATGCCCCGCGAAATGGACCGCGACCCGGTAAGGCTCGCCCCTGTCAGCGGCGTCGAACCAATACGTGACGCCTAGCGCCTGGGGTTCGGCGTCCGCGACCGGGTCACAATCGACCGAGGCCACCTGCAGCCGTCCCGCGGTCGTGGTCCAGGTCGGCTCAGGCGCGGCGGTGTCCCACGCGCGATTGACGAGGTTTGCCGTCACTTCCCTGATACCGGTCAAGGGGCGGTAAGGGCGGCGCGTCGCACGGATGGGAAGGCCTGCGCCTCTTCCAAGCGAGTTTCACGATGACGGAGGAACATCCACGCCAACCAGCCCGTCGGGAGCACCAGCCAGAAGCTGACGACGCGGTAGACGAGAACCCCGGCGAGGGCTTCGGTCGGGTGGACTCCGGAGCAGACGAGCGCAGCCGCCATCGAACCCTCGGCCAGACCAATCGACCCGGGGAGTACGGGGATTGTCGTGACCAGTTGTGTGACGGCGTAGGCCAGGAACAGGCCCTGCCAGGGGACCGCAAGGCCGAGTACCGCGAATGCCACCGCGAGCGCGGCTAGGTCGGCGAGCCAGTTAGCAATGGCCAAGCCCAGGGCGGCGCTCAACCGTGCCGCGCCCAGGGCATGGCGGTGCTCGACATCACCCGCCGCGAATCGAATCAGGCCACCGGAATCGTCGTGGGCCGCGCGATATGGGCGACCCAACCAGCGGCCCATTACCTGGCGCTTCCTATTCCACCAGGCCGATACCGACGAAGCGAGCAACTCGACGCGCCGCCGATGGCTGCTCGACCAGACGAGGGCCCAAACCATGACGGCCGCGATTAGCAAGACTGATACGCCGACTCCTGCGCCGACGGCGGAACAGACGACACCGAAGCCCCGGATTTGGGCTCCGACCAGCCCGAGCAACAACAGGCTCACGAGAGACAGGAGGGCGGTGGCGGCGAGGACCCAGGCCGCAGAGGCAGCGGAACTCCCGCGACGCACGAGGGTCCGGTACATGTAACGGCCTGACACCGC
>JAUTXM010000334.1 GCA_030838025.1 Acidimicrobiaceae bacterium | reverse complement strand
CAGCCAGCGGGGGAACCACCAGTTGGCGTCGCCCAGCAACTCCATGGCCGAGGGCACGAGGATCATCCGGACGATGCTGGCGTCGATGAGGACCGCGACCGCGAGCCCCAAACCGAACTCCTTGATGATCCGCTGGTCGCCGAACACGAAGCTGGAAAAGACGCAGATCATGATCGCGGCCGCGGCGGTGATGACCCGGGCGGTCACGGCCAGGCCGTCGGCGACCGCTTCACGGTTGTCGTGGCCGTTGGTGTCGTACTCCTCTCGCATGCGGCTGAGGAGAAACACCTCGTAGTCCATGGACAGACCGAACAGGATGGCGAAGAGCATCATGGGCAAGAAGCTCTCGATGGGGCCGGTATTGCCCACCCCGATGAGGTTCTTGCCCCAGCCCCACTGAAACACCGCCACCAACACGCCGTAGGCGGCGCCGATAGACAGCAGGTTCATGATGACCGCCTTGGCCGGCACGACCAAGGAGCGGAACACCACCATCAGCAGTAGGAAGCTGAGCGCCAGGACGACGCCGATGAAGAGCGGGAGTCGGCTCTGAAGCTTGTTGGCGATGTCGTCGAACGATGCCGTCACCCCGCCGACGTGGACCTTGACGTCGGAGCCGTTGGTCACCGAAGGAATGACCTGCTGGCGCAGGTGCGTGATCAGGTCGACGGTGGCCTGGTTTTGCGACGAGGTGGTGGGGATCACCTGGATCACGGCGGTGTCGCCGGCGGGATTGAGCCGGGCGGGCGCAGCCTGGGCGACACCTGGGGTGGCGCTCAAGGCGGCGGTCAGCCTTTCGAGCGTGGGCAGGTCGCCGGGGCCGCTGACTTCGGCGGCCAGGACGAGGGGCCCGCTGGCTCCGGCACCGAAACCTTGGGCCTTCAGGTCGTAGGCCCGCCGGGTGGTCTGGGTGGTCGGGGTGTTGCTCTCGTCGGAGGAACCGAGCCGGATGGACAAGACGGGCGTCGCCAGGGTGACAAGGGTCACCAGGCCCACGACGACAAATGGCCACGGGTGACGCTGCAAGAAGCGGCCCCAGCGGTAGCCGGCGGTCGTGCGGTGGTCCCGATGCTTGCCCACACCAGGGATGCGGAGCTTGTCGATGGTGTGCCCGACGAAGCCCAGCAGGGCGGGCAGCAAGGTCACCGAGGCCGCCATGGTGACGGCCACCACTGCCGCGGCCCCAACCCCGAGGCCGCCTACGAAGGAAATGCCGATCAGCAGCATGCCGAGCAGGGAGATCACGACGGTGGACCCGGCGAAGACCACCGCCCGGCCGGCGGTATCCAAGGCCGTGACGACCGCGGTCTCAGGGTCGAGACCCTGATGCAGCCCTTGGCGGTAACGGGTGACGATGAACAGGGCGTAGTCGATGCCGACACCAAGGCCGATCATGGCGGCCAGCTGGGTGGCGAAGCTGGGCACCGACGTGAGATGCGACAGGAGGCCGACCACGGCGAAGCCGGTCCCGATGCCGAACAGGGCGGTCAGGATGGGCAGGCCCATGGCCAGGAGCGAGCCGAAGGCGATCAGCAGGATGACCATGGCGGCCAGCAGGCCGATGAGTTCGGTGCTTCCCACGCCGGGAGTGGCGGTGAAGGGGTCACCCCCACCTTCGACCTGGAGGCCGGGACCGTTGGCGCTTTTGACCAGCGATTGGAGCTGGTCTTTGGTGGCCTGGCTGACTGCCGCCCGGTCGACGCGCAGGTTGATGGTGGCGTAACCGATGGTGCCGTCGGCGCTGATCTGGCGGACCCCACCGGCCGCGTAAGGGCTGAGCACCTCGCCGACCTGCGGAAGCTTGGCGACCTCGCCGAACAAGGCGTTCAGCCGGGCTTGGATGGCCGGATCGTTGACTCCGGCCGCCGACGTCCCGGCTACACCGGTCGCCCCGGCCACACCGGCCGCCCCGGCTGCCCCCGTCGCCCCCGGCGCCCCCGTCGCCTTGAACACGATGTCGGCCGAGCTGCCCGCTTGGGAGGGAAAGCGGCTCTGCAGGAGATCGGTGGCCGCCTGGGAGTCGGTGCCGCTCAGGCGGAAGATCTGGCTGTAGGCCGACCCGGCGCTGCTGGCAACGAAGGTGAGGAGCACCAAACCCACCAGCCAGCCCAAGACGACGAGGCGGCGGTGGCGGTACGAGCTTCGGGCGAGGCGAGCAAGCAAGGCGGTCTCCCGGGGAATCATTGGATCTTGACAACCATTACTCTAACCGGATAGTTGGTAAAGTCAAGTTTCGGGTTTGTAAACAGTTCGGGAGGCCATGCGCTACTGTGAGGAGCGGGGAGGGCCACATGAGTGCCGAAGCCACTGACAGGGAAATCGTCGACCTGTTGATCACGTTCATGGAGTCGTTCAAGGGACCGTTCGTGACGGCGCTGGAGCAACTCGACCTGCCGATATCGCAAGGCCACGTGCTGATGCGCCTCGAGGAGCCGATCCCGATGAGCGCCATCGCCAAGCGCATGGGATTCGACGCCTCGCATGTCACGGCGCTGATCGACGGCCTCGAGGGACGAGGGCTGATCGAACGTCGGCCTGACCCTCACGACCGCCGGATCAAGCGCATCACCCTCACCGAGCAGGGAGCGGCGATCCAGGACCAGATTCGAAACTGTGTCTACGAGGGCCTCCCGCCGCTCGCCCGCCTCTCGCCCGACGAGCGAATCCAACTCCGGAATCTGCTGGCCACCGCCATCGATCGACCCGTCGGTGGCCACGGCCCCAGGCCCTTCGCCTGCGGGGACGCCGCATCGGCACCCGCCGACCAAGAGCTGGCAGCCAAGAGCTGAGCCGCGGCCCCCTCCCAAACGGCCGGCCGCAACAATTTCTGTAACGCCTTGCATCAAAGCCGGACTCGACCTTCACCGAGTACCGACGGATCGAGGAGAACAATGCCCGCGTTTCATGGTTTGCGGCGGCC
>JAUTXM010000319.1 GCA_030838025.1 Acidimicrobiaceae bacterium | reverse complement strand
CGGTCGGCATGATTGACGATCGGCCCGCCGGGGGCCTACCGCTCGAGCTGGACCCCGGCTGGCTGGGCTCCGGGCAGCTGGTCGTCGACCTCATTTATGCTCCTCCCAGTACCGCCCTGCTGGAGGCGGCACGCGCCGCCGGTGCCCGGGTGGCCAACGGCCTGGGCACGCTGATCCACCAGGCGGCGCTCCAGTCCCGGCTGTGGACCGGAATGGACCCTCCGCTGGAAGTGATGTCCGCGGCTGCGGTAGCCGCACTCGCCTCACGCAGCTGAGCGCTCGTTGAGGTCGGGCTCTAGATCTCGGCGGAATGTGCCGATAGCAGACCCGGAGGTGACCGTGTCGCTACAAGGATCGTTTGAGACGATTGCCCTGCGGGATGTCATGGCGCTGCTGGCGTCGAGTAACAAGTCGGGCGAACTGCGAGTGGTCGGCGGCCACGTCGAGGGACGGCTGTGGTTCGACGCCGGACGCCTCGTGGCGTCCAAGGTCGGCAAGACCCACGACCATGTCGACGCCATGTTCGAGTTGTTGCGCTTGACCGAGGGGAACTTCGTTTTCAAGGACGGCGTGGAAGCACCCGCCCACGAGGACGCCACACCGGTCGAGCCGGTGGTGCACGAGGCGGAGGAACGGTTGAACGAGTGGCACGACATCGAAGCGGTGGTGCCGTCCCTCGAACACCGGGTGCGGCTCATCCCTGACCTGCCCACCCCCGAGGTGACGCTGTCCGCCCAGGAGTGGCGCCTCGTGATGGCCGTCGCCCTGGCCGCCACCGTGCATGGGGCGCTCGAGGAGGTCGGACTCAGCCAGTTCGAAGGCTGCCGGGGCATCAGGCGCCTCGTCGACGCGGGCCTGGTCATCGTCGAACCGCCGCGCGTCCGCCCGTCGGCGGCCGATCCCGCCCGGGCCGCTCGCCGGGCCGCCTCGGCCAATGGCGCGTCGCTGATCGCCGAAACCCCGAGCGCGCCCCGAGTGGCCCGTCGCCCGGCCCCGCCTGCGTCGACACCAGAACTGGAGTACGCCGCCGCCGCTCCGGCGGCAGCCGAGGGATCGCTGGCGTCGTTGGCGGCCTTGGCGCTGTCGGGGGGCTCCGTGCGACCCGCCGCCCCGGTCGGCGAGATGACGTCGCCGTTCGAAGCGGCGCTGCGGGCCTTTCCGTCCGAGTACGACGACGAGGCTGAGTTGGGCCTCGTCCATCAGTTTCCGGTGATCGAAGACGAGGAGGTAGACGATGCCGCCCTGCCCTACGCCGTCGGCAGTGCCGGGGACCCGGCGCCGGCATCGTTCGTCCTTCCGGAACGAAACGAGGCCGAGGCCCTCCGGGGCCGGCGGGCTCGGCGCCAGGCGGCCTCCCTCCAAGGTGAGCCGATGACCGCGGTGACCGCGGCCCCCGTGGCCCCCGTGGCTCCCGTGGCTCGAACGGTACGGCCCGTCGTGGCCGAAGGCGCGTCGCTCGCCGTCCATCCCGATGGTGCCGCTGGTGCCGCCGGTGGCGCTGGTAATGCCGGTGGGTCTGGCGCCGCTGGTCATGACGCTGGTCGTGCCGACGACCAGGACCGGGATCCCGAAAGCATCAACCGGGGTCTGCTCCTCAAGTTCCTGTCGTCGGTCCGGTCATGAACCCGGTTCTGCGGCCAGTGAAGAACGTGCGCGGCTATGAGAACGGATCGAAGAACTCCGAGCAGCTGCAGCTGGGTCAGCTCCTGGTCCAGCGGGGCCTCCTGACCGAAGCGGCATTGGCCCTGGCCCTCGAGGAGCAGGCTCGGACCGGCCAGACCCTCGGACGCCTGCTGATCGACGCATCGCTCGTCAAGGAGACCGACCTGGTCGCCACCTTGGCCAGCCAGCTCGGATTGTCGTTCGTGGACCTCAGCGACTACCCGGTGGACAAGGCGGCGGTCTCGCTGATCTCCGACAGCCTGTCGCGCCGCTACCTGGCCCTTCCGATCGGCTGGGACGGGAATCGTCTGATCGTCGCCATGGCCGATCCCTCCAACGTCTTCGCCATCGACGACATCCGGCACCTGACCGGCCGCGAGGTCCAGGCAGTCGTCGCGACCAGGGCATCGATCCAGACCGCGATCGACAAGTACCACCGCCTCGACGGCGACGCCGAGAACATCAGCGCCCAGGCGTCGAGCACCATGGAGGCCGAGGAAGACCTCTCGAACATCCGTGAGGTCGTCGAAGACGCCCCCATCGTCAAGCTGGTCAACGTCGTCATCACCCAGGCGGTGGCCGACCGGGCCTCGGACATCCACATCGAGCCCACCGAGCACGACGTGCGCATCCGCTACCGCATCGACGGCGTGCTGCACGAGGAGATGCGAGCCCCGAAGAACATCCAGGCGGGGATCATCAGCCGGCTCAAGATCATGGCCGACATCAACATCGCCGAGCGGCGGATCCCCCAGGACGGCCGGGTCACGGCCACCGTCGCCGGACGCTCGGTCGACCTACGAGTCGCCACGCTGCCGACGGTGCACGGCGAAAAGGTCGTGATGCGGATCCTGGACAAGTCCAACGCCCTCCTGCAGCTCACCGACCTCGGCTTCCTGCCGGAGAACATGCGGCGCTACGAGCAGTCGTACCGCCGCCCGTACGGGACCATCCTGGTCACGGGACCGACCGGCTCGGGCAAGTCCACCACCTTGTACGCCACCCTCAACATCGTCAACGACGAGTCCAAGAACGTGATCACCGTCGAGGACCCCGTCGAGTACCGCCTGCCCAACATCAATCAGGTCCAGGTCAACGTCAAGGCGGGGTTGACCTTCGCGGCCGCCCTGCGCTCGATCCTGCGCTCCGACCCCGACATCGTCCTCGTCGGTGAGATCCGGGACCGGGAAACGGCCAACATTGCCGTGCAGGCGGCGCTGACGGGCCACTTGGTCCTCACCACGTTGCACACCAACGACGCCGCCAGCACGCCGATGCGCCTGATCGAGATGGGCGTCGAGCCGTTCCTCGTGGGTAGTGCCTTGGACTGCATCGTGGCCCAGCGCCTCGCCCGGAAGCTGTGCGACAAGTGCAAGGAGCGGTTCCAGCCCACCAGGGCGGAACTGGCGACCGTCGGCTGGGACATCGAAGCCGAAGGCGGCGACGTTCCGATCATCTACCGGCCGGTGGGTTGCACCAAATGTAGCCGGACCGGGTACTACGGCCGCTTCGCGATCCACGAAGTGATGCCCGTCAGCGAGGAGATCGAGCGTCTCATCGTCGAGCGGGGCCAGTCCGAGGATTTGAAGAAGCTGGCGGTGGCCGAGGGAATGTTGACCCTCCGCCAGTCCGGCCTGCGCACCGTTCGGTCGGGCAACACGTCCATCGAGGAAATTCTTCGTGTCATTGCCTGATATTCCCGGCTGGACCGCTCGCGGACCGGCCGTGCAACACCTCTGTGTCCCTTTTGCCACTTCAGTCGACTCCGGTCGCCGTCGATAGGAACGAACATGCAAAGTGCATCGCGTCGTGTTGGTGAGTTCCTGGTCGCCCGCAAGGTCCTCTCCCGGGACTCCCTTGAGGTCGCCCTCCGCCATGAAGAGGAGAGCGGCGTCCCCCTGGCCAAGATCCTGGCGGGCGAGGGCTTGGTCTCCGAACGGGATCTGGTGGCTGCGGTAGCCGACCAGATCGGGATCGGATTCTGGGACTTCGATCAGGAGGGCATCAGCCCCAACGTCGACGGCCTCCTGCCCGAGACCCTGGCCCGGCGGCTCTGCGCCGTGGCCGTCATGGTCGACAACCAGCACCTGGTCGTCGCCATGGACGACCCCACCGACGAAGGTGCGGTGGCCGAGATCTCCGAGGCGACCGGGTTCCCGATCGAACCCATGCTGGCGGTTCGATCCGACCTGCGGGCGGTGCTGGGTGCCATGTACCCCGACCGGTCCGGCCGCGGCCGGGCCGAGGACGAGCCGGCCGTCGAGGAGCTTCACGTCAATACCCTCCTGGCGCAGGTCGTGGAGCTTCGAGGCTCCGACCTGCACCTTGCGGTCGGCCTGCCGCCGTGCGCACGAGTCGACGGCAGCCTGCTGCCCCTCGAGGGCTATCACCCCCTCAACGGCTCCGAGATCCGCCGTATGGTCTTCGCCATTTTGACCCAACGCCAGCGGGAACGCTTCGAGTCCGACCTCGAGCTCGACACGTCGCACTCCATCCCCGGGTTGGGACGATTCCGCGTCAACGTCTTCCTCCAGCGGGACTCCGTCGGCGCCGTCATGCGAGTCATCCCCAATCAGGTCGTGCCCTTCGAGTCACTCGGCCTGCCCGGCTCGGTGGCCCAGTTCGCCGAGCTGCCCCGGGGACTGGTGCTGGTCACCGGCCCGACCGGCTCCGGCAAATCGACCACCTTGGCATCGATGGTCGACATCATCAACAACCGCAAGCCGCTGCACATCATGACGGTCGAGGACCCCATCGAGTTCCTGCACCAACACAAGCGGGCGATCGTCAACCAGCGCGAGATCGGCGAGGACACCCAGTCCTTCGCCCAGGCCCTCAAGCACGTCCTGCGGCAGGACCCCGACGTCATCTTGGTGGGCGAGATGCGCGACCTCGAGACCATCTCGACCGCGCTGACCGCGGCCGAGACCGGCCACCTGGTGTTCGCCACCTTGCATACCCAGGATGCCCCACAGTCCATCGACCGCGTCATCGACGTGTTCCCACCGCATCAGCAGCAGCAGATCCGGGTGCAGCTGGCCTCCGCCATCCAGGGCATCGTGTGCCAGCAGCTACTCCCGAAGGCCGGAAGCCTGGGACGCGCCGTGGCCGTCGAGGTCCTGGTCGCCACCCCGGGGGTGCGAAACCTGATCCGGGAAGGCAAGACCCACCAGATCTACAGCGCCATGCAGGCCGGGGCGCAACACGGCATGCAGACGATGGACCAGTCACTGGCCGGGCTCGTCCGTGCGGGCAAGGTCGCCATGGGCACGGCCCTCGAGCGTTCCGCCAACGAAGACGACCTGCGCCGCCTGGTCGCAGGATAGGAGAGGACGAACATGCCCGACACCTACGCCTACAAGGTGAAGGACCACAGCGGCCGGATGATCGAAGGGTCGCTGGAGGCGGAGAGCACCGCGCTGGTCGCCAACAAGTTGCGCCAGATGGGCTACGTCCCCATCGCCATCGACAAGAAGCAGACAACGGGTGTCCGCCGCGAGCTGCACATCCCCGGCCTCGGCAACCGGATCAAGTTGAAGGACGTATCGATCTTCTCGCGGCAGTTCGCGACCATGATCGATTCGGGCCTGACGATGCTGCGCAGCCTCCAGATCCTCGGGATGCAAACCGAGAGCAAGCCGCTGGCCGATGTCATCGGCCAGATCCGCCAGGACGTCGAGAACGGATCGTCGCTCTCCCAGGCGTTCTCCCACCATCCGAAGGTGTTCAACAAGCTCTACGTCGCCATGGTGCGCTCGGGCGAGTCCGGCGGCGTCCTCGACGAGGTGCTGCTGCAGTTGGCCGACACCATCGAGAAGCAGGTAGAGTTGCGCCGCAAGGTTCGCTCGGCCATGACCTACCCGCTGGTCGTGCTGGCCCTGGTCGTCGTCATCC
>JAUTXM010000094.1 GCA_030838025.1 Acidimicrobiaceae bacterium | reverse complement strand
CTAAACGGAATTCGGTTTAGTTCCGATTATGCCGAGGATCGCGTTAAGCCGAGGAATCGTGACGTGGGCGTGTGCCGGCGAGGTTCGCTGGCGGGTTCCTCGGCTTAACGTTCGGGGCTATCGGAGGCTGTAGAGGGCTTGGAGCTTGTCCGGGCTGAGCGCGTGAGTTGCTGGGTGGTCGATCCCGGGGGTGGCCGCGTTGACGGCTTGGCGCATCATGTCCACGGTGGCGAAGGCGTAGAACGCTTCGGTGGTCGATACGTTCTCATGGCCGAGGAGTTGCATGATGATCGGCATGGGGATGCCCTGCTGGTAGAGGTCCATCGCCTTGGTCTTGCGCAGCAGGTGGCAGTGGATGCGCTCGGGGACCGTGGGACAGGCGGTGCGGGCGGTTTGGGCGGCCTGTTTCAGTACGGCTGCGACGGTGTCGGTCGACAGTCTGCTGGGTTGGCCGTGGTGGGGGCTGTAGAACAGCGGTCGGGTCACGGGCAGGGTGGCCGCGTTCGGGTGGAACTCGGCGAGGTAGACCTCCAGGTGCTCGATCGTCTTGGCGGTGAGGGGAACGACACGGGTCTTGTTGCCCTTGCCGGTGAGGGTCACGTGCCCAGGCTTGGCCAGGCAGAGGCCTTGCAGGGTCAGGTTGGTGATCTCACCGACGCGTGCGGCGCTGTCGTAGAGCAGGATCAGCAGCATCCGGTTCCGGCGCGATTTCGCGGTTCGACCATCGAAGGCGGCAAGGACGGCCCGTGTCTCGGCTTCGCTGAGGTAGTCGATAGGTTTCTTGGGGCTGGCCGGGGCCCGCAGGGCCTGTGCCGTCTGGCTGACAGCGACGAGGGTGACATCCTCGTAGGAGCAGTAGGTCAAGAACGCTTTGACGGCACTGAGACGCAACGCGATGGTCTTCGGCGCGTAGTTTCGCTGGGTGGACATCCAGGCCAGCCACGATTTCAGATGTTGTCGATCGAAGTGATCGAAGCTGACTCGGGCCCGTTCGATGTGCTCGTGGTCGGCCAGGTAGTCAAGGAGGCATTCCAGGCTGATCCGGTAGGCCTCGATCGTCTTGGGCGACCGCCGCTGGACGGTGGGCAGGTAGATGTGCAGGTACTCCCTGGCGAAGCTGAAGAAGTTGGGGATGTCGGTCCTGGGGTCGCGCTTCATTCGAATCCGACCTCCGGGAGCACCGACTGGGTCTGGCTGGTGATGTCGGCGTAGGAGTCCATGAAATCGGGCGAGGTGTGAATGTAGTAGTACGTGGACTCGATCGTGGCGTGCCCCATGTAGCGGGCCAGGTAGGGCAGCATCGCGGTGACGTCGGTGCCCTGTGCCATCCACCGCTCGACGTTGGCGTAGGCGAAGTGGTGCCGGAAATCGTAAGGCCGTGGCTGCTGGCCGCCTGTCGGTCGTGGCAGCCCAGCCTGGTCCCAGATGCGGTTGAACACCTTGCCGACCGTCGCGGCGGTGACCTGGTTGCCGGCGGCGGAAACGAAGAACCGCTGACGGGACGTGGCGAACTGCCGGGCCGATACCTGCTCGCAGGCCGCCAAGACCCCGATGACGTCCCTGCTGAGAGGCAGCCGTCGACTGCGGTTTCCCTTGGACCACAACACGTCGATGTGTCCCTCGCGCAGATCGACGGCCTCAGGCGAGAGCAGGCGGACTTCCCCGGTTCGCATCCCACAGGAGTGCATCAGCGTGAAGAAGGAGACCGCTTGCCATCGCCACGGGGACTGGGCGTGAAGCCGCGCTGCTGCCGAGAAGAACCGGTCGATCTCCTGCGCGCTCAAAAGGTAGGGGCGGGCGCGGACGACCGGGGCTTTCCAGCGGTCGGACAGCACGTAGGCGTCGGTGTGGCCCTGCACTTGGAGCCACCGGCCCACGTCACGGATGTAGGACATCCACGACCGGTAGCGGCCCGAGGTGGCCAGCTGCTCGGTCACCCATCCCTCCACGGTCTGGCGGTCGAAGACCGTCCGAGCCCCTGCCGCGCAGTAGGCGTCGAACCTTTTCAGATACCACACTCGGGAACGGCCATAGAAGCCCATCTTCTCCTTGAAGGCGAGATAGGCCTCCAGTTCCGCAGCGAACGCGCTGATGAAACCGTGGGGGTTCATGACAGCGCACCTTCGGGCACGTCCAGCACGCAATCAAGCAGGCGGTCCCGGTCGACGCTCATGTACAGGTTCGTCGATTCGACGCTGGCGTGGCCCAGCACGGCCGATATCGTCGGCAGCGGCACCGCCGCTCGCAGCAGCTTGGACGCGGCGTTATGACGCAGCAGGCGACACCCGGCCTTGACCTCGCGGACACCGGCCTGGCGGAACACCTGCGCAGTCACCCGATAGATCGAAGCGTGACCGGCGAGGCGAACGTGTGGGGCCTTGCCGCGCAGGAACAGGTGTCCGTCGGACGAGGCCGGCCTGTCGTCCAGGACATAATCGGCGAGCTTGGCCACCACCAACTCAACCAGCGGGACAGTCAGTGGGTTGTGAGTCTTCTGCTGCACGATCGCAGCGGTCCGGCTACGCCAGTCGATGTCGCTCAGACGCAGGCCGATGATGTCGCAAGCTCGCAGGCCCGTCGTCAACGCCAGCAGGGTGATCGCCGCGTCCCGAGCGCTGACCGCCCCCGACGCGCATGCTTCGACAACCAAGCGCTGATCGTCGTCGCCGAGCACGGGAAGGGTCGGGTGGGAACGCTTGACACCCGCCAGGCCCGCCGCCCTGACCAGGTCGGAACGACCGGTGAACTTCAAGAACGGGCGGAAGTTCGACACCACCCAGAACAACGAGGACCTCGCCCATCTGTTCGACAGCGCTTCGAGAAACCCCAAAACGCTGGCCCCATCGGCATCACCGAGACAACGGACACCGCGCGATTCCAGGAAGACCAGGTAGCCGCGGGCCACCCGACCGTAGGCGTCGCGGGTGGCTGGTGCCAGAGAGCGATCTGCCATGTCGGCTTCCCACGCAGCGGCCAGCGCTGTGAGCTCACTTGACTCGGGTCGCGCACCCCCACCACCGCGTTTTCGCGGTGAGAGCTCCACCCGGCCGGTCGCCACATAGGAATCGAAGACAGCGACTAACCGGCGGTAGTCGAACCTGCGCTGCACACTGAGGCGGCCCGTGCGCGGGCTGACCGTCATCGACTCGAACGCGGCACCCAGCGAGGGTGAGTAGGCGCCTCCGCGCTCCTCGACGAAGCTCGTCAGTGCCTTGATCGTCTTCTCGTACTGACCGATCGTCGACTCCATGTAGCCGGCCGCGCGCAGTTCCGCGACAACGACCGAAGCGATCCCCGTGACCGTCGTATCCATGCCCATCCCCTTTCCACAGACGTGCGGGCACGGCGGACGCTAGAGACGAGCAGGATCGTTAAGCCGAGGAACCCGCCAGCGAACCTCGCCGGCACACGCCCACGTCACGATTCCTCGGCTTAACGCAATCCTCGGCATAATCGGAGTGGAAGATCGCCCCCGCCGGCGGGCGCCGGTGGGTGACGGCCATGTCGAGGGCGTCGGCGATCAGGTCGGTGCGCATGTGGTCGGCCAGCGCCCAGCCCACCACCCGGCGGCTGGCCAGGT
>JAUTXM010000222.1 GCA_030838025.1 Acidimicrobiaceae bacterium | reverse complement strand
CATGCCGACGAGCTTGAGTTGGTGGCCCGCCACGAGGAGCAACTGGCCAACCGTTCGGCCATCCTCAACCGCATCGAGCGCCTCCTGCAGCTCGCCCCGAAAGACGCCACCTAGACCTCCGCCCGCCTCGGCGGCTCGCCGCTTAGCCCGTCGACGAATCCACCCGACGGATCTGGAAGTACACGGTCGGGCCGTCGGGGAGGGTTTCCGACTGCCATGCCTCAGCAGCGGGTGCTGCGGCGCTGCCGACCAACACCGACGGCGCCAGGACCTGTTCGCCGATCCAGGCTCGGTGGACCTCCAGGGCCAGCGCGATCTCGGCGGGCGCGAGCAACCGGAGGGTGATGCGGTCGGTCACCCGTAGGCCCGCCTCCCGTCGGCCCTTCTGGACCATCCGGACGACGTCACGGGCCCGTCCCTCGGCCTCGAGGTCGCCGGTGAGGTCCACGTCAAGCATCACCACGCCCCCCTCGCCGGGCAACACCCGGCTGACCTCGGGCCACCGGGGCGTCAGCCGCAGCTCCCACTCGCCTGGCTCCAGCACCGCGGGGCCGACCCGGGCCCGGCCGTCACCCAAAACCTCCCAGTCGCCGGTCCGGGCGGCCGCGGCCGCCTGCTGGGTGACCTTCCCAAGCCGGGGGGCGGCGACGCGGAAGACGACTGTCAGAAGTTCGTCGGCCACCTCGCCGACCGACGAGGTAAGCCGCAGCGCCTTCACGTTGACCTCGTCTTTGATCAGGTCTTCGAACGGCGCCAGCGATGGCGCGTCGGCTGCCGCCACCGTCAGGGCCGCCAGCGGCAGGCGAGCCCGCAGGCCCTGGGCCTTGCGGACCGAGTGGGCGGCCGAGCACACCTGCCGCACCCGGTCCATGACCGCGACCAGCTCCGGGTCGTGGGGCAGGGCCGAGGCGTCGGGCCAGTCGGCCAGATGGACGCTCTCGCCTCCGGTCAGGCCGCGCCACACTGACTCGCTGAGCATGGGCAGCAGGGGCGCGGCCGTTCGGCACAGCACCTCGAGCACCGTGCCCAGTGTGTCGAACGCGTCCTGCTGGTCATCGGCGCCCGAATCGCCCGAGGTCGAAACCGCCGACGTACCCCAGAAACGGTCCCGGCTGCGGCGTATGTACCAGTTGGTCAAGGCGTCGAGGAAACCCTCGATGGCGAGACAGGCCCCGGAGATGTCATAGCTGTCCAGGGCGTCAGTCACCGTCGCCACGGCCTGTTGAAGTTTGGCCAGCACGTAGCGGTCCAGCACTCCGGTCGCCGAGAACCGGGCGGTGCCGGCGGTCACGCCGTCGGCGTTGGCGTACAGCGTGAAGAAATACCAGGCGTTCCACAACGGGTGTATCGCCGAGCGCACGGCGTCGCGGATGCCCTGCTCCTTCACCGCCATGTCGCCGCCGCGCAGCACCGGCGACGAAAGGAGGAACCAGCGCATGGCATCGGCTCCATGCTTGACGAACATGGCCTCGGGATCGGGATAGTTGCGGAGGCGCTTCGACATCTTCTGGCCGTCATCGCCGAGGAGGATGCCGTGCGCCACGCACGTCCTGAATGCCGGCCGGTCGAACAACGCCGTGGCCAGGACGTGCAGCGTGTAGAACCACCCTCGTGTCTGGCCGATGTATTCCACGATGAAATCGCCGGGGAAGTGTCGGTCGAACCAATCGCCTTGTTCGAAGGGATAGTGCACCTGGGCGAATGGCATCGAACCGGACTCGAACCAGCAGTCGAGCACGTCGGTGACCCGGCGCATCGTGGACTGACCGGTGGGATCGTTAGGATTGGGGCGGGTCAGGCGGTCGATGAAAGGGCGGTGCAGATCGGTGGGGCGCACCCCGAAATCGGCGGCCAACTCGTCGAGGGAGCCGTAGACATCAAGGCGCGGATGGTTCGGGTCGTCACTCTTCCAAACCGGGATTGGCGATCCCCAGAACCGATTCCGGGATATGGACCAGTCCCTGGCATTTTCGAGCCATTTCCCGAATGAACCGTCGCGTACGTGCGCCGGAACCCAGGTGATTTCCTCATTGAGCTCCAGCATGCGATCCCGAATGGTGGTCACCTGCACGAACCACGAACTGACGGCCTTGTAGATCAGCGGCGTATCGGTTCGCCAACAATGCGGGTAGCTATGAACATACGAGTCGTGACGCACCAGCGCGCCCCGGGCCCGGAGGTCTCGGATGATCGGCATGTTGGCGTCGAACACCTGGACGCCTCGATAGTCGGGTACCTCGTCGGTGAACCGGCCCCGGTCGTCCACCGGGCAGACGACGGAGATTCCCGCCGCCTCGCACGCCCGTTGGTCGTCCTCGCCGAAGCCGGGCGCCATGTGCACCACCCCGGTGCCCTCACCCGTCGTCACGAATTCCCCGGCCAGCAAACGGAAAGCGCCCGGGGTCCCGGCGAAATAGGGGAAAAGGGGGCGATAGGTGCGACCCACCAACTCGCTCCCCTTTACCCGACCTACCTGCGTGAAGGAGGCGAGTTCCTTCTCGTAGTTGGGAATCGCCGCTTCCGCCAGGATGACCCGACGCCCGCCCGCCTCGAACACCGCGTAATCGATGTCCGGTCCGACCGCCACCGCCAGATTGGAGGGGAGTGTCCACGGCGTGGTCGTCCAAACCCAGAGTGAGGCCGGCAGGTCGCCGTCGAGGTCGAATGCCACCGTGACGGCCGGATCCTGGCGATCGCGATAGGCGTCGTCCTGCCGGGTCTCGAAATTGGACAGTGGGGTCTCGCATTCCCAACAATAGGGAAGCACCCGGAATCCCTCGTACAGTAGACCTTTCTCCCACAGCCGCTTTATGGCCCACATGACGCTTTCCATGTAGGAGAGATCCATTGTCTTGTAATCGTCTTCGAAATCGACCCAACGGGCCTGGCGGGTGACGTAACGCTCCCATTCGTGGGTATAGCGCAGGACCGAGGTGCGGCAATAGTCATTGAACCGGTCGATCCCGAACTCCGTGATCGGTCCTCGCCCGGAGACGCCGAGTTCCTTTTCTGCCTCGGTCTCGGCGGGGAGCCCATGGCAATCCCAGCCGAAGCGACGCTCGACCCGGTGACCCCGCATCGTCTGGTAGCGGGGGATGGTGTCCTTCACGAACCCGGTGAGGAGATGGCCGTAATGTGGCAGCCCGTTGGCGAAGGGAGGCCCATCGTAAAAGACGTACTCGTTGGCTCCGCCAGAGCGCTGAGCGACCGATTCCTCGAAGGTCTTCCGTTCCGCCCACGACGCCAAGATGTCGTCCTCGAGCGCGGGCAGATCGGGGGCGGCGGGGACGTCGGGGTAGGGGCGGGGACCTTCGGGCATGGCACCACGATAAGCCCCGGTGCCGGGATTCCCGACGGGTTTGGGGTCAGGGGGAGGTAGGGTGCCCCGGACCGAGAGCCGAGGGAAGCTATGGCAGGCAAAGACACCGTCGATCTGCTGTTCGATGTGATCGAGCGTGAAGACGGGGATTCGGAGAAGGTTGACATCGTGCTGCGGGTCTGGTTGCAACCAGGCGCGGGACGCACGACGGTCGTGGGCCGCCACGGCGACGCGCTGAAGATCAAGGTCGCAGCGCCGCCCGAGGGCGGGCGGGCCAACCAGGCGGTGGCGCAGCTGCTGTCCTACATGTTGGGTGTGCCGGCGACCAGCGTCAGCCTTGAATCGGGCGAAACCACCCGAGCCAAGCGCCTGCGCGTCGGCCCGGTGGACCTCGACGTAGTGCGGACACTCATCGCCAACTCCGAGCCCAAGCCCAAGGTCGGTGGCTCGGCCCGTTCAGGAGGGAATGTCCGAGGCACAGGCGGCGTTCTGTGACCGACAATTTGGATTCTCTGGCCTGGGCTCCATGCTAGGGTCCGGCCCCGCCGATAGGGGTGGAACAGGTCTGATCATGCCGGAAACCGAAGGAACCTCCGAACTGGCCGAGGCGCCGGCCCCCGCCACCGAACTGGCCGAGGCGGCCCCCGCCGCGTCCGCCGAGGCCGAGGCTGTGACCGTGTCGAATCCGGGCAGTGAGCCAGCCAAGGCAGCCGCGACCAAGTCGACATCGGCCAAGAAGAGCGCCCCGAAGCGGGCCAAGGATCCCAACAAGGCCGACTTCCTGACCGAGCAGCGAACGCTGTTGCTCCAGGAGCGGGAAAGCTATACCAAGCAAGCCGACGAGCTGAAGGCCGAAGCCGATTCGCTGGCGCTCGAGCACGAACCGGGCGACGTCCAGTTCGACGAGGAGGGCGGCGAGGGAGGGACGTCCAACGTCGACCGGGAACTCGACCTGTTGTTGTCGGCTCAAGCCCGCGGCGCCGTATTGGAGATCGACCGGGCGCTGGCCAAGATCGATGCCGGCAACTACGGCACGTGTGAGCAGTGCGGCCAGCCTATCCCGCAGGCCCGGCTGAAGGCGCTGCCGTATGCCGCTCTGTGCGTCGGATGCAAGAGCGGCGGGCTCTCTCGGCGCTGATGGGCCCCGGCCTCGGCCGGCCGGCTGAGCAACGACCGCCGGGTTCGGCGGGGCGCACCGACGGAGGCACCCCCGCGCCGATCGGGAGACAGGCCGAATCGATACGGCACCGCCGGCTGTCGATCGTCGCCATCGCGGCGGCCGTCGTGGCGCTCGACCAGGCGGCCAAGTCGTGGGCGCTGGCCCATGCCCGGGATCCGGTCCACGTCGTCTGGACGCTGCGTCTGTTCGTCCAGTTCAACTCGGGAACGGCGTTCGGGTTGGGCCAGGACAGCACGGCCATCATCGTCGGCGGGGTCATCGTGTTGGTGGTGGTGCTGCTCGGTTTGGGACGCCAAGCCAGCCGGAGCGCCTCGTGGCCCGCCGCGGTGGCGATGGGACTGCTGCTCGGGGGGGCGCTCGGCAACCTGGCCGACCGACTGGTGCGCCACCATCACGGAGCGGTCGTCGACTTCATCGACCTGCGCTGGTGGCCGGTGTTCAACATCGCCGACGCGGCCATCAGCGTCGGGGCGGTGCTACTGGCGCTGGTGTTCTTCCGGGCTCGGCCGAAGGCGGCATCTGCGGCGGGCACAACCACGGCGCCTTCCGAGTCGGGCCGCAACCGGCCCGACGCCAAGTTGTCCGAGTGATCGAGGTCGTCCCGGCGGCCCTCGCCGGCGAGCGGGTTGACCGCGTCGTCTCGCTGCTCACCGGTATGACCCGCAGCCAGGTGGCCGCCCTCGTCGAGGAAGGGGTGGTGTCGCTGGACCGGGTGGCGGTGCGCACCCGCAGCCACCGGGTATGCGAGGGCGAGACACTGGAGGTGCCCGACGCCCCGACCGCGCCGCCCGCGGGGCTGGAGCCCGAGGCCGACGTGGTGTTCTCGGTCGTGCACGTCGACGACGCCGTGCTCGTGGTCGACAAGCCCGCGGGCCTGGTCGTCCACCCCGGTGCGGGCAACGCCCGGGGGACGCTCGTCGCGGGGCTGCTGGCCTGTTTCCCGGACCTGGCCGGCCTGGCGCACGGGGGCGCCGAGTTCCGCCCCGGCATCGTCCACCGGCTGGACAAGGGGACCTCTGGGTTGCTGGTCGTGGCCCGAACCGAGGCGGCCCGCCAGTCGCTCGTCGCCCAGCTCGCCTCGCGGGCGGCGGAGCGGCGCTACCGGGCGCTGGTGTGGGGGCTGGTCGACTCCAACGAGGGGTTGATCGACGCGCCCATCCGCCGGGCCGAGGCCGATCCCACCCGGATGGCCATCCGATCTGGCGGCAAGGAGGCCCGGACGCGCTACCGGGTCGAGGGGCGGTTCTCGGCGCCGATGCCCTCCACGCTCGTGGAATGTCGGTTGGAGACCGGCCGGACCCACCAGATCCGGGTGCATCTGTCGGCGATCGGTCATCCCGTCGTCGGAGATGTCCGGTACCGCCGTCAGGGCAAATGGCCCGCGGGCCTGCCCCGGATGGCACCCGAGCGGGTGTGGTTGCACGCCGCCGCCCTGGGTTTCGACCATCCCGGCTCGGGCGAACGGCTGACCTTCACGTCACCGCTGCCCGACGACCTGACGGCGGTGCTGAGCCACCTCTCGCCGGCCTGAAGCGGCCTCATCCGGCCTGAACCGGACTGACCGGCCTGACTGGCCTGACCGGCCTGAACCGGCCTGACCGGCCTGAACCGGCCTGAACCGGCCTGATCCTCAGGCGCTCTCGGACTGCGCCCCGCCGCCCACCGACGAGGCGGCGGCGCCCACCGACGGGGACAGGACCCTCGCCGGGGGAGTGGTCGTGTTGGCGGGCGGCACCTGGAGCACCATGGGGGACACGGGGACGCCGTTGGCCTGGGCCTGCGCGACCATGTCGGCCAGCGTGAAGCTGTCGAGGTGAACCCGCATGTGCTCGCCGACGTCGGCCCACACCGCCAACAGGACGCACTGCCCCTCGTGATCGCACGCCCCGTTCTGGTGGGGCTCGCCGAAGTCGCCGGCCACGATCGGCCCTTCGACCGAACTCACGATCTGCCCGAGTGTGATGGCGGCGGGCGAACGGGCCAGGACGTAGCCGCCCCCGACGCCCCGCTTCGAGCGCACCAG